>NZ_JABWRA010000058.1:0-37030 GCF_014268705.1 Pseudomonas sp. SWRI179
CCCAGCGGGAGCAAGCTCCCTCGCCACAAAAGCCTGGTTGCAGGAGGAGTCAGCAATCGCAGCTGATCGCCTCGTCCGCCACGCGCTCCACCGAGCCGGTCAGGCGAAAGCCTTCATCGAGCCAGCCCATGACTCCGCCGATCATTTCCTTGACCGGGTAACCCAGGGTTGCCAGGCGCACCGCCGCCTTGTTCGCGCCATTGCAATGGGGACCGGCGCAATACACCACGAACAAGGTGGTCTTGGCATAGGCCGCCAGTGCCTGGGCGGTGAGCGTGCGGGTCGGCAGATTGATCGCCCCGGGGACATGGCCGCGCTCATAGGCCAGCGGTCCGCGAACATCCACCAGCACAAAATCGACATGACCGGCCTGTTGACTGGCGTGAACGTCGGAACAATCCGTTTCGAACGACAAGCGACGGCTGAAATGCTCCAGGGCAATATCGGAAGGGGCGGCAGGCACTTCGCGAACCAGGCTGGTCATGGGTGTGTACTCCAAGGGAAGATAAAGGCGTGGAGAGACTTTATCCCCCCGATGCTTGCCGCTACAGTGGCGTACAAGACACTCTGTGGGAACTTTCCGACAAATGCAGCCTATCCCGGGTTTGGTCGCGATCCTCGCCTACGACGGCCTGTGCACCTTCGAATTCGGTGTCGCCGTCGAGATTTTCGGATTGGAACGGCCGGAATTCAATTTCCCTTGGTACGAGCATCGGATCGTCGCGGTCGATGATGGCCCGATGCGCGCCATGGGCGGCTTCCAGGTATTGGCCGATGGCGGCATGGAACTGCTCGAAACCGCCCGGACCATTGTCATACCAGGCTGGCGCAGCCGCAGCGAGCCACCGTCCCAGGCGCTGCTCGACGCATTGCGCAGGGCCCATGCCCGTGGGGCGCGCCTGTTGTCGATCTGCTCCGGTGCCTTCGTGCTGGCCGCCGCCGGCCTGCTCGATGGCCTCGGCGCCACGACTCACTGGCGCTACACCGACGAACTGGCCAAGAGCTTTCCCGCCGTGCGGGTCGACCCGGATGTGTTGTACGTCGACTCGGGGCAGGTCATTACTTCGGCGGGCAGCGCCGCCGGCATCGATGCCTGCCTGCACCTTGTGGCACGGGACTATGGCCTTCAGGTCGCCAACACCGTGGCGCGCCGGTTGGTGATGACACCGCAACGGACCGGCGGCCAGGCGCAGTTCATCCCCTCGCCGGTCAGCCGTACGCCACGCAGCGACCTGTCGAGCGTCATGCAATGGGCCCGCGAGCGCCTGCACGAACCCCTCGGCGTGCGCGAACTGGCCAGCCAGGCGGCCATGAGCGAACGCACCTTCCTGCGCCACTTCACCCAGGCCTGCGGTGTGTCGCCCAAGGCCTGGCTGCAACACGAACGCCTGGCCCGGGCCCGGGAGCTGCTGGAAAGCACCGGCGACAACACCGACAACATTGCGCAACTGTGTGGTTATCGCTCGGTGGAAAGCTTTCGCGTGGCGTTTCGCAGCGTGGTGGGGTTGGCGCCGTCGGTGTATCGGGAACGGTTTGGGCGGGGATAAAGATGCCGGGAATCATGCCCCTCCGTGGCGAGGGAGCTTGCTCCCGCTCGACTGCGCAGCAGGCGCTGTAGGAGCTGCCGAAGGCTGCGATCTTTTATCTTTCCCTTGGGACTCAAGTGCCTAGGAAAAGATCGCAGCCTCGTTGCACTCGACAGCTCCTACAGGCCCAGCGGGAGCAAGCTCCCTCGCCACAGGGTGATGTGCAAGCGTCATCAAGGCTTACGCAACAAATACGTATCCATGATCCACCCATTGGCCTCTCGCGCGGCCTTGCGGGTGCGTTCGATGTCATCGGCCACGTCTCCCAGCCGGCCGGCGATCAGAATTTCGTCTGGCATTCCCACATAGGCGCCCCAATAAATCTGCGTATCGGGATCGCTGACGTGGCGATAGCCATCCTCGGCATCGAGCATCACCACCACACTGGCTGCATCGCCCACCTGCCCCGCCACCAAACGGCGTCCGGTGGTGATTTCCAGCGAACCGCCAATAGTGTTCAACGGCACTTTGTGCCGGGCGGCCAGGGCCTGGAGACTGGTGATGCCGGGGATCACCTCGAATTCGAAAACGCAGCGGCCCGCCTCGAGAATCGCCTGCAGGATGCGCACGGTACTGTCGTACAACGCCGGATCGCCCCACACCAGAAAACCGCCCCGCTGGCCGCAGGACAGTTCTTCATTGATCAACCGTTCGAAGGTGGCCTGTTTGGCGCGATTCAGCGCTTCGACGCTGTCCTTGTAGTCCACGTCGCCGCGTTGGCGTTCCGGGCTATAGGCTTCGACGAAACGGTAGGTGCGATCAACGATGTAGCGTCGACAGATTTCACGCCGCAGGTCCAACAGCTGGTCCTTGGCCGGGCCCTTGTCCATAAGGAAGACCACGTCCAAGCGGTTCAAGGCTTTCACTGCCTGCATCGTCAAGTGGTCCGGATCGCCGGCCCCAATACCAATGACGGATAACTGCTTCATCGCAGCGACTCCTGGCCAGGTTCCTGGGCGCGCAATCGCCATAGGCCGTTGAAACGCAACTCCAGGGTGGACAACGGTTCGATGTCGATCCGGTTGAACGTGGCGGCCGGGCAACCCAAGACGGTCATCAGCGCGGCACGAATCACGAAGGGGTGGGTGACGGCCAGCAGATGCCCCGGTCGGGCCTCCAGACTGGCCAGCCAGTCTGCGACACGGCGACACAACCGGGCGACGGATTCACCACCATGGGGAGCCGCCTCGGCATCATCGAGCCAGGTTTGCAGGGCCTGCGGTTCAACCTTGAGCAATTCATCGATGGACAATCCGCGCCAGCGTCCAAGATCACAATCGGCCAGGGCCGGGTCCACCTGAGGCTCGTCGCCGAACAGCGCGGCGGTCTGGCGAGTGCGCAGCTCCGGCCCGCAGAGCAGTTGCCTGACGTTTCGATAGCCATGCTCGACCTGCCCACGGCGCCCCAGCCAGCCGGCGTCCAGGGCTTCGTCCAGACCGAAGCGCGCCTGCTTCTGGGCAACGGTGCGGGCGTGGCAGATCAACGTCAGGCGAGTGGTTTGCACACTGGATTCTCGGGTAATCGGACGGGGCCCATGGGCGGATTATTCACGCGTTTAGTTGTACAGCACCTTATACGAAATCAAATAACTGAGACAAAAAGGCGTTATTTCCGACGACTCCATGAGCAACGACTGACATACCAGGCCCACCTGACCAAGACCAATTCCTACAGGGCTTTCGCACAACTTTGGAGCATTTTAAACGGAACGTAAAAACCACTGGACATGTAGCACTAGCTACATAAATACTGTTTTCAGGAGTTATGAAAGAAAACCAACATTCATCCAGGCAAGGAGCACGGATGCCGCCCCTCAGAGACCTGATCACCGATCCCGGCCTGGTATTGACGCCGTCGGAACGCAAGGTCGTACGTGCCCTGCTCGATCATTACCCACGCAACGGCCTCGGTCCGATGTCACGCCTGGCAGACCATGCCGGTGTCAGCGACCCGACCATCGTGCGGCTGGTGAAAAAACTCGGGTTTGGCGGTTATGCCGAATTCCAGGATGCGCTGCTCAGCGACATGGACCATCGCTTGCGCTCCCCCCGCACCCTGTTGCAACCGCGGGCCAAGTTGCAGCAAGGCGATACGTGGAGCCAGTACCTGGCCGCCAGCCAACGCAACCTCAGCGACACCCAGGCGCTGACCCAACCCGAAGACGTGCGCATTCTCGTGCAGTGGTTGCTCGACAGCCGCCATCAGGTGCATTGTTTCGGCGGCCGTTTCAGCAGCTTTCTTGCCCATTACTTGCTCAATCATTTGCGGCTGCTGCGCGCCGGCTGTTTTGCCCTGGAAGACAACGCCCAACTGCCTGACCGCCTGTTCGACGTGCAGCGCCAGGACGTGGTGCTGATTTTTGATTACCGTCGCTACCAGGCCCAGGCCCTGCGCGTGGCCAGCGCGGCCAAGGCGCGGCACGCCCGGGTCGTGCTGTTCAGCGACGTCTATGCTTCGCCGTTGCGCGAGCTGGCGGACCTGATCATCAGCGCCCCGGTGGAATCGGTCTCGGCCTTTGACAGCCTGGTGCCGGCGCTGGCCCAGGTCGAGGCCCTGATCGCCTGCCTGACCCTGCAATGCCCTGAGCTGGCCGAACGCCTGGAAGGCATCGACGCCTTGCGCACGGAATTCAACACGCACCTGTTGGAGGAAAAATAAGGATGTTCTCGCTCCCCCATCGCTCGCCCCGGGATTTGCCGTTCACTCGCCAACACACGGCATTGCTGTTGGTGGACATGCAACGCGCCTGGCTGGAACCGCAATTCGATGCCCACCTGCACAGCCCCGACGCCGCGTATTTCCTCCAGCGGGCCCGCCAGCAGGTCATTCCCAACCAGCAGCGCCTGCTCAACGCCATGCGAGACGCGCGGCAAAACGTACTGCACACCCACATCGAAAGCCTCACCGCCGATGGCCGCGACCGCTCCCTGGATCACAAGCTGTCGGACATGCACCTGCCCAAGGGCAGCCCTGAAGCGCGGATCATTGCCGAGCTGACGCCGCATGAAAACGAAATCGTGCTGCCCAAGACCTCCTCCGGGGTGTTCAATTCCACCAACATCGACTATGTGCTGCGCAACCTGGAGACTCGGCACTTGATCGTCGCTGGCATCGTCACCGACCAGTGCGTCGACATGGCCGTGCGCGACGCCGCCGATCGCGGCTACCTGGTCACGCTGGTGGAAGATGCCTGCGCCACTTACACCGAACAACGGCACCTGGCCTGCCTGAACGCGATCAAGGGCTACTGCTGGATCACCGATACCGACACGGTACTCGCTCGCCTGCAGGAGATGCAGCCATGAGCCGCCCCGATGCCACCGCCCTCCTCGCACCGCTGCCGGTCACGACCCTGGTGACCACCGACCTGATCGGCGTGACCCGTGGGCGCTCGTTTCCCAGCGATGAATTGCCCCACTACGTCGCTGCCGGCTGTGGCTGGGTGCCAGCCAACAGCGCGTTGACGCCTCAGGACATCATCGCTTCGACCAACCCCTGGGGCGCCTATGGCGACCTGCGGCTGGTGCCGGACCTGTCCAGCCGGGTGACCATCAACAATGGCCCCGATGCCCAAGCGCCGGCCCTGGACTTCATCCATTGCGACATTCGAGAGACCGACGGCCGGCCTTGGAGCGCCTGTCCGCGCACGCTGCTGCAGGATGAAGTGGAGCGTTATCGCAGCGAACTGGGCCTGCAAGTTTTCGCCGCCTTCGAGCATGAGTTCAACCTGGCTGCCACCCCTGTGCAGCCTGATCGCCTGGCCTTCAGCCTCCAGGCCCAGCGCCAGCAAGCCGGGTTCGCCGGCTGGTTGCTCAGCGCCCTGCGGGCCGGCGGCGTCGAGCCGGAAATGTTCCTGCCGGAATATGGCAAGCAGCAATACGAAATCACCTGCCGCCCGACCCTGGGCGTGGCCGCTGCCGACCGGGCCGTGAACGTCCGGGAAATCACCCGCGAGATCGCCCGGCAGATGGGCCTGGACGTGAGTTTCGCCCCCAAGACCTCGGAACATGCCGTGTGCAACGGCGTGCACCTGCACCTGAGCCTGCAAAACCTGAGCGCGGATCCGGTGCTGCATGACGCCGCCAGCAGCAATGGCTTGTCCAGCCTCGGCCAGCATTGGGCCGCGGGTGTGCTGCATTATCTGCCGGCGCTGTGTGCGCTGACCGCGCCGACGCCGCTGTCTTACGAGCGCCTGCAACCTCATCACTGGAGCGCCTCTTATGCGTGCCTGGGACAGCGCAACCGCGAAGCGGCGCTGCGCATCTGCCCTACCGTGAGCCTCGGCGGGAAACCACTGGCGAACCAGTACAACCTGGAGTTCCGCGCCATGGACGCCACCGCCTCGCCGCACCTGGCGATGGCCGCGCTATTGATTGCCGGGCGGCTGGGCATCCAGCAACGGCTGCCATTGCAGGCGGTCACCGATGAAATACCCGATGAGCTGGATGAAACACAACGCCGCGCCCGTGGCATTATCGCCCTGCCGACAACCCTGGCACAGGCACTGGACTGCCTGCGCCACAGCGGGGCGTTGCTCGAAACCCTGCCCGGCCCGCTGGTCGAAACCTATTTCGCCTTGAAGGCCCAGGAGTTGGCCTTGACCCAGGCGCTCACACCTGCCGAGCGTTGCGAGCACTATGCACGAATCTATTGAATGTGCTGAAACGGGCCTCTACACCAGGCCAGCCTATCGATTGACCCGGGAAGACTCCGACCACCCGGTGCTGCTGGTGTGCGAACACGCCAGCCGTTTCATTCCCGTGGCGCTGAACGACCTGGGCCTGGATGAAACCGCGTCCCAGGAACACATTGCCTGGGACATCGGCGCCCTGCTGCTGGCCGAACGCCTGTCCGAAACCCTCGGCGCGACCTTGCTGTCGGCCAATTACTCACGGCTGTTGATCGACCTCAACCGCCCGCTGCACGTGCCCGATAGCATTCCGGCCCAGAGCGAGATCTACCAGGTCCCGGGCAACCACGACCTGGACGAGGCCACCCGCGAATATCGCCAGCAGTGCCTGTTCCATCCCTTCCATGATCGGTTGCGTGCGTTGATCGACCAACGCCTGGCGGCCAACCGGCCGGTGCGCGTGGTGGGCATCCACAGTTTCACCCCGGTGTTCTATGGCCAGCCACGCGCACTGGAAGCCGGCGTGCTGTTCGGCGAAGCCAAGGAATACGCCCAGCACATCGTCGACGGGCTGAGCCGGCATTCGCTGCGGGCAGCGGGCAACCAGCCCTACAAGATCAACCCCCTGACCGACATGACAGTCCCGGTGCACGGCGATGGCCGCGGCCTGGATTCGGTGCTGATCGAAGTGCGCAACGACCAACTGCGCAGCCCCGAATCGGTACGGACCTGGAGCGCCTACCTGGCGCCCCTGTTGTAGAGGTGCAGCGGCAAGTTTTTGGCGACAAGCGGTAAGCAAAAGCAAAAGCAACTACAACAGCTGAAAAGGAAAACGGCTCATGAGCATTGAGGCATTTGGCTACAAACAGGAATTGAAACGCGGCCTGTCACTGACAGACCTGGTGGTCTACGGGATGATTTTCATGATCCCCATCGCACCGTTCGGCGTGTATGGCTACGTCAACGCCGAAGCCCCGGGAATGGTGCCGCTGGCCTACATCATCGGCATGGTGGCGATGCTGTTTACCGCGTTGAGCTACGGCAGCATGGCCCGGGCCTTCCCGGTGGCAGGCTCGGTCTATTCCTACGCTCAACGGGGCCTTAACCCACACGTCGGGTTCATCGCCGGCTGGCTGATGCTGCTGGACTACCTGCTGATCCCGCCACTGCTTTATGTCTACGCCGCCATGGCGCTGAACCATTTATACCCGGACATTCCCAAGGTCGGTTTCATCCTGGCCTTCCTGGTGAGCGCGACCTTCGTCAACCTGCGGGGCATCACCTTCACCGCGCGGATGAACATCATCTTTCTGCTGGCACAATTGGTAGTCTTGGGAGTTTTCCTGTTCTACGCCTGGAATGCCCTGCACGGTGGGGCCGGTCACGGCCAACTGACCCTGGCGCCGCTGTACAGCCCGGAACACTTCAACTTCGCCTTGCTGATGCAAGCCGTGTCCATCGCGGTGCTGTCGTTCCTGGGCTTCGACGCCATTTCCACCCTGGCGGAAGAGGTCAAGGGTGACCCGGGGCGCAGCGTCGGCAAGGCGGCACTGGTGACCTTGCTGGTGATGGGGGCGATTTTCGTGGTGCAGACCTGGATCGCCACCGACCTGGCGGCCGGCATGGGCTTCAAATCTGCCGACACCGCGTTCTATGAAATCGCCGAACTGGCGGCCGGCAGTTGGCTGGCCACGTTGACCGCGGTGGCCACGGCCCTGGCCTGGGGCGTGGCGGTGGCGATCACCTCCCAGGCAGCGGTGTCGCGCCTGTTGTTCGGCATGGCCCGGGACGGCCAGTTGCCCAAGGTGTTGGCCAAGGTCCATCCGAAACACAACACCCCCTACATGAGCATCTATCTGGTGGCGGTGCTGTCGTTGCTGATCTGCTACCTGTTCATCAACGCCGTGGACACCCTCACTTCCCTGGTCAATTTCGGCGCCCTGAGCGGCTTCATGTTGCTGCACATCACGGTCATCAACCATTACTGGCGCCGCCAACAGTCCGGCCAACTGATTCGCCACGTGATCTGCCCGCTGGTCGGCTTCGTGATCGTCGCGGCCATCATGTACAACATGGGCGTGGCTGCGCAGAAGCTCGGCCTGATCTGGATTGCCGCGGGGGTGGTCTATCTGTGCCTGCTCAACAAATTCGGCAGTCGTACCGCCCTGCTCGATCCGGCAGGTCAATGAGCAGCGGCGGTCGAAAGGGTTCGGCCAGCCGTGGTTAAAACGCGTGGACATCGACAGTGATCGTCAGGCCCGGTGCCAGTCACCGGGCTCCCTGGAACAGGAGTGCAATCCATGCTGGCCTTACGTCCAGTTCAATTAGCCGATCTGCCGCAACTGCAACAATTGGCCCGTGACAGCCTGGTGGGCGTCACGTCGCTGCCGGACGATACCGGGCGTCTTGAGGAAAAAATCCTCGACTCGTGCGCCTCGTTCGCCGCCGATGTGCAGGGGCCGGGGGCGGAGAATTATTTTTTCGTCCTGCAGGACTTGGAATCCGGGCGCCTGGTGGGTTGTTCGGAGATCCTTTCCAGCACCGGTTGCAACGAGCCGTTCTACAGCCTGCGCAACCGGCCGTTTTCCAGCGAGTCCCGGGAGCTGAACATCCAGCATGGCGTGCCCGCGCTGTCGTTGTGCCAGGACCTCAACGGGCAAACGCTGCTGCGTGGCTTCCACATTGACGCCGAGCGGGTGCGCACGCCTGCATCGGAGCTGCTGTCCCGGGCCCGGCTGATGTTCATCGCCGCCCACCCCCAGCGCTTTGCCGAGTCGGTCATCACCGAAATCGTCGGTTTCAGCAGCGAAGACGGCCAGTCGCCCTTCTGGGACGCCATCGGCCAGCACTTCTTCGACCTGCCCTATGTCGAAGCCGAACGATTGTGTGGCTTGCAGAGCCGGACCTTTCTCGCCGAACTGATGCCGCAGTACCCGATCTACGTGCCCATGCTCCCGCCAGCGGCCCAGGCCTGCATCGGCCGTGTCCATCCCGACGGCCAGGAAGCTTTCGATATCCTCGAACGCGAGGGTTTCGAAACCAACAGCTACGTCGATATCTTCGACGGCGGGCCGACCTTGCATGCCCGTATCGCCCATATCCGTTCCATCACGCAAAGTCGCCTCACCACCGCCAGGCAGAGCCTGCAGATTGACGCCCGCGGCCTGTACCTGGTGAGCAACGAGCACCTGGGCAGCTACCGGGCCATTATTGCCGAGCTGGACGTCAACGCCGACGGCCCGGTGGCCCTGTCACCCGCCATGCTGACCGCCCTGGACATCCAGGACGGCGCGCGGATCCGGGTGGTTGCCCTATGAGCCTCATTCGAACCCATGGCTTGCACCGACGTTTGGACCGACACAATAAAGGAGCTGCAGCATGATTGTCCGTCCGGTGGCCATCACCGATCTGCCTGCCTTGCTGGACCTGGCCCGTTGTGCGGGGCCGGGGTTCACCAGCCTGCCGGCCAACGAAGAGCGCCTCGCCCATCGTGTTCGCTGGGCCCAGCGGACCTTCGCCGGGCAGGTCGAACGTGCCGACGCCGACTACCTGTTCGTGCTCGAAGACGATGATCGACAGGTGGTGGGTATCAGCGCCCTGACTGGGGCGGTGGGGCTGCGTGAGCCCTGGTACAACTATCGGGTCGGAGTCACGCTCAGCTCGGCGCCGGAATTAGGCATCCAGCGGCAGATCCCGACGTTGTTTCTCAACAATGAGATGTCCGGGCAATCGGAAATCTGCTCATTGTTCCTGCACCCCGAGCAACGCCACGGCCACAACGGCCGCTTGCTGTCCCTGGCACGCCTGCTGTTTGTCGCCGAGTTTCCCCATCTGTTCGGCGAAAAACTGATCGCCGAACTGCGCGGCCACGCCGACGAACAAGGCTGTTCGCCGTTCTGGGACAGCCTGGGACGGCACTTTTTCAAGAAAGATTTCAGCTACGCCGACCAGTTGTCCGGCATGGGCAACAAGTCGTTCATCGCCGAGCTGATGCCACGCCAGCCGCTGTACACCTGCCTGCTCACCGAACAAGCCCAGGCGGTGATCGGCAAGGCTCACCCGAACACCGAGCCGGCGCTGAAGATCCTCAGTGCCGAGGGTTTCAGCCATAAGGGCTACATCGACATTTTTGACGGTGGCCCGGTGATCGAGGCGCCAGTGTCGAAGATCCGCAGCGTCCGCGACAGCCAGGCGCTGACCCTGGCTATTGGCACCCCGGACGAACAAGCGCCGGTCTGGCTGATTCACAACCGACGCTTGGAAAACTGCCGCCTCACCAGCGCCCGGGCACACTTGCATGGCCACACCTTGATGGTCGATCGCCTCACCGCCAAACGCCTGCAAGTGCAACCGGGTGACACGGTGCGCGCCGTGGCATTGCCCAGGCAGAACCGGCGGGCCGTGGCGGCATAAGTCACACTTGATCGCAGCCCATCGCGAAGCGATCGCCACTGGCCACACAACTAATGCTGGCTCCGGCCAGGGTTTTATTACGATACAAACCTGAACCTGGCTCAATAAAAACAACAACATATCTTTCAGCAACAACCCCACACCTTAGTTGCGTGCCCGCCAATGCAACATCTGCCTACAACACGATAGTTGCTAGCCTTTCAGACCCTAAGCACAATTCAAGCATCACCCACGGCAACGACGATGCTCATGATCAAGAATCTAATAACCCACGACATGCCATTAGAAGATTTGGCGGCAAAGATAAAAAATCTAGACATGACAGCGGAAATCAACCAACTGATTACCGAGTTACACACCCCGGTACAACCCGCCACAAAACACACTCGCAATGCGGCCATCCTGAACATGACCAATCCGCATACCGCGACCATTACCTTGTACCGCACGAACATCGGCAACATCAGCATAAAGAAAATACAGGCGATGCCGTCGCGCTTATATTCGGTACCTGGCAAGAGCATTTTATTCTCACTTAACCGGCAGCCCATCAAGATCCATTCCTACCACCTGCGCAACGACGAACTCGAGAAAGGCAAAACTATTATCATCGATGACCAGCACCCATCAATTATCGATGGACATCGAGCGCTATTCGATTACTCATTAATCAATCGAGAACCCTGCGGCGCGCTGGTAGGCAGTATCAATTTTCCGGACAGACTTCTGGACATCCAGGTATTCGATCGTACTACCTTGCGCAAGGTAGCCTGGTTACCCCATGACGAAAGCGCCGCTCGGTATTTGGTGAGCCTTGAGCTGCTCGAAACGATTCATGACCCACGAGGCATAAAGGTTGCCGAGGAGCTGATTTATCACTATCACCCCGCCGTAGCGTGGAAAGCCTTCCAGATGCTCTATCGGGCAGATCCACAAAAATCACGCGCATACACCCCGCTCCTGGAGAAACGGCAGGACACGCGACTGAACAACCTTCTGCGTTCGGTGGAGACAGTGGCATGAAGTTGGAAAAATTTATAGAACGCCTGCACACTTATGACCTAAGCCGGGACAAAACAAAAATAAAGAAGGACCTGCGTCAGTTGGCAACAAACCGTACGTTATTGAGCGATCATCTTCACGCTACAATTCAACGAGACGGTTTTCTTCCCCATAACCTTCTTTACAACGCCTATGCATTTGTCTTGCATACGGATGAACTATTCACTGTTCGCCTGGGTTTCTGGGCACCGGTCGAAACCCACGATGAAAGCGAAACGTTCATTTACGGCCTGAACCACAGCCATGACTTTGAAATCTACGCAGTGGGTTATAGCGGCGATGGTTACACAACTGTTTCTCGCGAGATACTGAGCGATCTGCCCTTGCAAGCGGGAAAACAAATTCGATTGGGCGAAGAGCGAAGCGTCAAGCTGTCACCAGGCGAAGTTATCTACATGCCCGCCCTTAAGGAAATTCACAGACAGGTCGCGCCACAATCAATGTCCGCATCAGTGAGTTTGCTTATTCATCCTGAGCGCCTGATCCAAGCGGATGAAGCCTGGTGTTTCGATGAAAATTACACGCCGGTTCACCCCGGCATCGCTGCGCGGGAAACAGCAATGTATGTCGATACGCTGTCCCTGCTCAATCCCGGACAGCCTGATGCTGTCCATCTAACCAAAGAGGTATTTATATGAGCGCATTATTGAACAACTGGGATGAAGCCCCCCTGTTACGCGCGAGCAGTAATGTCATTGAAACTCCGGTCAGCATCGAAATGGAGTCTCCTTGCATGGCGGCACCTTTCTCGCCGCGCCTTAATATCGGAAATATCCACGAAATCAAAAAAATCTGGACCCTGCCAACCAAAACCGACCAGTAACTAAGAGACGCTTTTGGCAGGCGACAGGTCAGCCCGACCTGTCGCCTTCTTGATCGCGCCCCCAAAAATCGCCAGGACTCATTCATCATCTTTTCGCCTGCTACGTGATAGCCTTTGGTTTTTCGGCGTTGACACTTTTGCTCAAGCCTTTCCATTTCCATTGGTGGAACTCATATGCCCAGGCTTTCCCATCAAGATTTGCGTCGCAGCTTTCGCCAATTGCTGGCCTCCCAAACGTGTTATCACACCGCGTCGGTATTCGATCCGATGTCGGCGCGCATTGCCGCCGACCTGGGATTTGAAGTCGGTATCCTCGGAGGCTCGGTCGCGTCGTTGCAGGTGCTGGGCGCGCCGGACTTTGCCTTGATCACCCTCAGTGAATTTGCCGAACAGGCCACCCGTATCGGTCGCGTGGCCCAACTGCCGTTCATTGCCGACGCCGATCATGGCTATGGCAATGCCCTGAACGTGATGCGCACCATTATCGAACTGGAACGGGCCGGCGTCGCGGCCCTGACCATCGAGGACACCTTGCTGCCGGCCCAGTTCGGGCGTAAATCCACCGACTTGATCGGCGTGGCCGAGGGCGTCGGCAAGATTCGCGCGGCGCTGGAAGCGCGAGTCGATCCGGAAATGGCGATCATCGCCCGGACTAACGCGGGGATCCTGCCGGTGCAGGAAATCATCAGCCGGACTCAGCAATATGAGCGTGCCGGGGCGGACGGGATTTGCATGGTGGGCGTGCAAGACTTCGATCATCTGGAGAAAATCAGCGAAAACCTGACGGTGCCGCTGATGCTCGTCACCTATGGCAACCCGTTGCTGCGCGACGACAAGCGCCTGGCCGAACTGGGCGTGCGCGTGACGATCGACGGCCACGGCGCCTACTTCGCCGCGATCAAGGCGACCTATGACAGCCTTCGCGAACAACGGCAGATCTTCACCCAGGCCTCGGACCTCAGCGCCACCGAACTGACGCACACCTACACCCAGCCCGAGGAGTACATCCGCTGGGCCGAGGAATACATGAGCGTCAAGGAGTAAGCGGACTCGCCCCCACAGGATCAGCCTGTGGGGGCAAAGCTTGCTCGCGATGGCGTGGCATCTCCCACATTGATGCAAGCTGACCCACCGCTGTCGCGAGCAAGCTTTGCTCCCACAGAGGCCCATGGTGGGCCAGATCCTAGCCCTTGCTGCGCAGCATTTCCTTGGGCACGTACTTGCCGATCTCGAACTTGCCAATCGCGGCGCGGTGGACTTCATCCGGGCCGTCGGCCAGGCGCAGGGTGCGTTGCATGGCGTACATGTAGGCCAGCGGGAAATCGTTGGAAACCCCAGCGCCACCGTGGATCTGGATCGCCCGGTCGATAACTTTCAACGCCACGTTCGGCGCGACGACCTTGATCTGGGCGATTTCGCTCTTCGCCACTTTATTACCGACCGTGTCCATCATGTACGCCGCCTTCAGTGTCAGCAGGCGCGCCATGTCGATTTCCATCCGAGAGTCGGCGATCTTGTCGATGTTACCGCCCAGCCGCGCCAACGGCTGGCCAAAAGCGGTGCGGCTGACGGCCCGCTTGCACATCAATTCCAAGGCGCGCTCGGCCATGCCTATCGAACGCATGCAGTGGTGAATCCGGCCCGGGCCTAGGCGCCCCTGGGCAATCTCGAAGCCGCGGCCTTCACCCAGCAGGACGTTTTCGTACGGCACCCGCACGTTATCGAACAGCACCTCCGCATGGCCGTGGGGCGCATCGTCGTAGCCGAACACCGGCAACGGCCGGACGATCTTGACCCCAGGCGTGTCCACCGGCACCAGGATCATCGAATGCTGGGCATGCCGTGGTGCATCGGGGTTGCTCAGGCCCATGAAAATCAGGATTTTGCAGCGCGGATCGCAGGCGCCTGAGGTCCACCATTTCTTGCCGTTGATCACCCACTCATCGCCGTCACGCTCGGCGCGGGCGGCCATGTTGGTGGCGTCCGAGGAGGCCACGTCCGGCTCGGTCATGGCAAAGGCCGAGCGAATCTCACCGCGCAGCAGGGGTTCGAGCCAGCGCTGCTTTTGTTCTTCATTGGCGTAGCGCACCAGCACTTCCATGTTGCCGGTATCCGGCGCCGAGCAGTTGAACGGCTCAGGCCCCAGCAACGAACGCCCCATGATCTCTGCCAATGGCGCGTATTCCAGGTTGGTCAGGCCGGCACCCAGTTCGGACTCTGGCAGGAACAGGTTCCACAGGCCTTCCGCCTTGGCCTTGGCCTTGAGCTCTTCCATGATGGCCGTGGGTTGCCAGCGGTCGCCTTCGGCCACTTGTCGTTCGAACACCGCTTCGGCCGGGTAGACGTAGGCGTCCATGAACGCCGTGACACGTTCACGCAGTTCCTGAACCTTGGGAGAATAGGCGAAATCCATGAGCAGCACCTTCTTGGCAGAGGTTGTTTTAGGTCATGAAATCGATGCTAGTTCAGCTACGAAAATTTACCTAACCTATTCTCAGCGTGTATTAACATTCATCACCGATATATGTTTCACTGATTCTCATCGCCACCCGGCACCTCACAACAAGCCCAAGAACAAGAGTGCAGCGCCATGAATCTGAGCAAGGTCGACCTCAACCTTTTCATTGTCTTCGATGCGATCTACACCGAAGCCAACCTGACCCGCGCCGGGCAGATCGTCGGCATCACTCAGCCAGCCGTGTCCAATGCCCTGGCCCGTCTGCGCGAGACCTTCAACGACCCCCTCTTCGTGCGCACCGCCCAAGGCATGGTGCCGACGCCCATGGCCCAGAACATCATCGGCCCGGTGCGCAACGCCTTGTCACTGCTACGGGTGTCAGTGCAGGAAAGCCGGATCTTCAACCCGCTGCAGGCCGTCAAGACCTATCGCATCAGCATGACCGACCTCACCGAAGGCGTGATCCTGCCACTGTTGTTCCAGCGCCTGCGTCGCCTGGCGCCGACCGTGGCGATCGAGAGTTTCCTGTCCAAGCGCCGTGAAACCACCAAGGAACTGGCCGCCGGCCGCCTCGATTTCGCCGTGGACGCGCCGCTCAACACCGACCCGCAGGTGCGCCACGTCAAGTTGATGGAAGATCGCTACGTATGCGCCATGCGCAAGGGCCATCCCCTCGCGGGCAAGGAAAAGATCAGCCTCGACGATTACCTGGCCCAAACCCACGTGCACATTTCCAGCCGCCGTAACGGGCTGGGTTACGTTGACCTGGCCCTCGGCAAGATGGGCATCCAACGCAAGATCGCCTTGCGCTCCCAGCATTACTTGATGGCCTCCCAAGTGCTGCAGCAGACCGACATGGTCATGACCGTCCCCGAGCGCTTTGCCCGGCGTCACGATTTGCACGCCTTCCTGCTTCCGGTCAACGACGTGCCACCGGTGGAAACCCATCTCTACTGGCACGAAAGCACCGACCAGGACCCGGCCAACCGCTGGATGCGCGAGCAGATGATCGAGCTGTGCCAGCAGGTGACGGCCCATGAGAAGAAGCTCGATCAGGTGGTGTAACGTTATAGACCGCGTCATCGTTCTTCGCGAGCAAGCCCGCTCCCACATTAGTCCTGAGTACATGCTGCATTTGTGTACGACGCAGAACCTGTGGGAGCGGGCTTGCTCGCGAAGAGGCCCGCACAGGCAACACATCCGCGATTGCTTGACGCGCACGTCAACCTGCCTTTAGCTTAGCGCCAGCCCCTTTCGTTTCGAGCGCTTCCATGAGCAGCCAGACCTACAGCATCTCCGACCTCGCCCGCGAATTGGATATCACCACACGGGCCATCCGTTTCTATGAAGAACAAGGCCTGTTGAGCCCGGAGCGACGGGGTCAGGAGCGCATTTACTCGCCGCGGGACAAGGTCAGCCTGAAGCTGATTCTGCGTGGCAAGCGCATTGGTTTTTCCCTCGCTGAGTGCCGCGAGCTGATCGAACTCTACGACCCCACCAGCGGCAACCAGAAACAACTGCACAGCATGCTGGCAAAAATCGCCGAGCGCCGGGAACAGCTCGAGCAGCAATTGCTGGACATCGAACAGATGAAGCTGGAACTCGACACCGCCGAAGAACGTTGCATCCAGGCGCTGGAGCAGACGCTCAAGGGCGAGGAAATCGCCCAGTAACAACACGACTCCCTTGTGGGAGCGGGCTTGCTCGCGAAGGCGCCCGGACAGTCAATATCAATGTCGACTGACACGCCGTCTTCGCGAGCAAGCCCGCTCCCACAAGGGAGCAGCACTCGCCACTATTACAGGTCAATCCCCATGTCCCTCCCCTCCTTTGTACGCTTGATCGAAGTCGGCCCCCGCGACGGGTTGCAGAATGAAGCCCAGCCCATCAGCGTCGCCGACAAGGTGCGTTTGGTGGACGCCCTGAGCGCCGCCGGCCTGGGTTACATCGAAGTCGGCAGTTTCGTCTCGCCCAAGTGGGTGCCGCAAATGGCCGGGTCCGCCGAGGTGTTCGCGCAGATCCAGCGCAAGCCCGGTGTGACTTATGGCGCCCTGGCGCCCAACCTGCGGGGGTTCGAAGATGCACTGGCGGCGGGCGTAAAAGAAGTGGCGGTGTTCGCTGCCGCGTCCGAAGCATTTTCCCAGCGCAACATCAATTGTTCCATCAAGGAAAGCCTGGAGCGTTTCGCGCCGATCATGGACGCCGCCAGACAGCACGGCGTCAGTGTGCGCGGCTACGTCTCTTGCGTGCTGGGCTGCCCGTATGAAGGGGCGGTCAAGCCTGAGCAGGTCGCGTGGGTCGCTCGGGAGCTGTATGCGATGGGCTGCTACGAAGTCTCCCTGGGTGACACCATCGGCACGGGCACCGCTGGCGCCACCCGCAGGATGTTCGAGGTGGTGGGCGCCGATGTGCCGCGGGACAAACTCGCCGGTCACTTCCACGACACTTACGGCCAGGCTATGGCCAATGTGTACGCCAGCCTGCTGGAAGGCATCGCGGTCTTCGACAGCTCCATCGCCGGCCTCGGCGGCTGCCCGTATGCCAAGGGCGCCAGCGGTAACGTCGCCACCGAAGACGTGCTGTACCTGCTCAATGGCTTGGGTATCGAAACCGGCGTCGACCTGGACGCACTGATCGCCGCGGGCCGGCAGATTTGTGACGTGCTCGGCCGCCCCAGCGGTTCGCGCGTGGCCAAGGCCCGCAACGCACAGTGAGGTGTTACCGCTGGCTTTATAACAGCGGCGAAACGAGTAACACGGAAACAATTTGTCGGGTTTGGTCCGTCAGGTTTTTCAGCCGAAAATCACAACCTATTGATTTGTATAGAACTTTAAAAGTTGGCACGCCACATGCTATATCTCTGGCATAACAAGAATAAAAAAACGCAGCAAACCCAATAAAAACAAGACGAAACGACTCTGACATAACAAAAACAACACGGCAGAGACGCAGCTAACAGATTTTTTTGGAGAAGATGGGCTTTTCAGGGTGCTTCCAGAAGCAACCCGCAACCGGGCAGAGAACAATAAAACTACCTTCAGGTAGCTCCCGAATCGGTTGGATCGCAAAGCGAAAAAGCAAATCAGCGCTCAAAAAAATACGTTTGCTCTTGATCCCGGATGGGGATCGCCAAAAACAGCGGTAAAGGGCCACGGCTGCCAATAACAACAACAGGCCGCCCCTCAATAATAAAAAAAGAGCACGCGACGACAAAATTAAAGGGGAGCTTCGGCTCCCCTTTGTGCTGTCTGGGGTTTGGGTTTTGTGGGAGCGAGCCTGCTCGCGAAGGGGCCCGGACAGTCAATATCAATGTCGACTGACACACCGCTTTCGCGAGCAAGCCCGCTCCCACAAGGCAATGCTGTTCACTTAAGGCAATCGACAAACCCGTGGCGAGGGAGCTTGCTCCCGCTGGGCCGCGAAGCGGCCCCAAAACCTCTCAATCGCGGCGTATCAGGCACACCACACCCGCCGGTTTACGACTGCTTCGCAGCCGAGCGGGAGCAAGCTCCCTCGCCACAGGTTCATCATTTTTAAGTGAACGGCATTAGCCCCCACAGGGGATCTTGCTCACCCTTCTCTATCACGCAGTTCTTCGATACTGATCTCGCGCATGCGGAATTTCTGGATTTTGCCAGTGACCGTCATCGGGAACTCTTCAACAAATTTGAAATGACGCGGCGTCTTGAAATGGGCGATGCGTTCCTTGCACCAGGCCTGCAGCGCTTGCTCGGAGGCGCTGTGGCCGGGGTGGAACTTGATCCAGGCGACGATTTCCTCGCCATAGCGCGAACACGGAATGCCGATCACTTGCACATCCGCCACCGCCGGATGGGTGAAGAAGAACTCCTCCAGCTCGCGCGGGTAAATATTCTCCCCGCCACGAATGATCATGTCCTTGTTGCGCCCGACGATGCAGACGTAACCCTGTTCGTCCATGGTCGCCAGGTCGCCGGTGTGCATCCAGCCATCCGCGTCGATGGCATCAGCGGTGCCCTTGGGGTTGTTCCAGTAGCCGAGCATCACACTGTAGCCACGGGTACACAATTCGCCGACCGCGCCACGCGGGACGACCTGGCCTGCCTCATCGATAATCTTGCTTTCCAGGTGTGGCTGGGTGCGGCCGACGGTGGTCACCCGCAGCTCCAGCTCGTCTGAAGGACCGGTCTGCAACGACACCGGACTGGTTTCCGTCATGCCGTAGGCAATCTGCACTTCAGCCATGTGCATCTCGTTGATGACCCGCCGCATCACTTCGATCGGACATGTAGCCCCAGCCATGATGCCCGTGCGCAGGCTGGACAGGTCGAAGTCGAGCCGCTGCGGCTGGTCCAGCAGGGCGATGAACATGGTCGGCACGCCATACAGCGCGGTGGCTTTTTCTTCGGCCACGGCTTTTAGCGTCAGCAACGGGTCGAAGGCATCGTTGGGGTAGATCATGGTGCTGCCATGGGTCACACAGCCCAGGTTGCCCATGACCATACCGAAGCAATGGTAGAGCGGCACCGGGATCACCAGCCGGTCGCCAGCCGTCAGGCCCAGGCTTTCGCCGACCATGTAACCGTTGTTGAGAATGTTGTGGTGGCTGAGGGTCGCGCCCTTGGGAAAGCCGGTGGTGCCGGAGGTGTATTGGATATTCACTGGCTGATCGAAGTGCAGGCTGGATTGGCGCTCGGCCAGTTGTCCTGGCGTCACCGCCGCCCCCAGGGCGGCCAGTTGTGACCAAGGCAAAAAGCCTGACGGGGGTTGGGGATCGAGGCTGACTACACCGCGCAAATCCGGCAGGCGTTCGCTCTGCAACTGACCGATCGATTGTTCCGCCAGCTCCGGAGCCAGCGCTTGCAACATGGCGTGGTAATCCGAGGTCTTGAACGCCCCGGCACACACCAGCCATTGGCACCCGGACTGTTTGAGCACGTATTCGAGTTCGGAGACTCGATAGGCCGGATTGATGTTGACCAGAATGACGCCGATCTTCGCACTGGCGAACTGGCTGATGCACCACTGGGCGCAATTGGGCGCCCACACGCCGAGACGGTCGCCGGTTTTCAAGCCCAGCGCCAACAAGGCCCGGGCATGCAGATCGACGGCCTCAGCCAGTTGCCCCCAGGTATAACGCAACGATTGATGACGAACCACCAACGCCTCGCCCTCTGGATGACGGGCCACGGTCTGGTCGAAAACCTCGCCAATGGTTTGCGCCAGCAAGGCCTTGTCCTGCGAGCCGCGGGTGTAGCTGAGCTGCGAATGCGAACCGGTTTGATCCATGACGCCCCCTCTTGTCTTTATTAGTGGGTGTAGCGGTGGAACCTCATGCACGAATGTCGTAGTGGCTGGTAGGAGCTGTGTAGGAGCTGTCGAGTGCAACGAGGCTGCGATCTTTCCCCAGACACTTCAGTCCCAAGCGAAAGATCAAAAGATCGCAGCCTTCGGCAGCTCCTACACGCGCTCGAGCGGGAGCAAGCTCCCTCGCCACAAAAGCTGTTTCAAAACACCCGTACTCTGGCTTAAGTTGACGTTAACGTAAAGGGCGATTGACAGCCTCTCGTCGCAGGCTTACGTTAACGTAAAGGTAGAGCATTTCCCGCTCTCCGCACCCGATAAAAAAGCCAAAGGTGTCCCATGAGCTACCCATCCCTGAATTTTGCCCTCGGCGAAACCATCGACATGTTGCGCGACCAGGTGCAAGCCTTCGTCAAGGCCGAACTGGCGCCTCGCGCAGCGCAGATCGATATCGACAACCTGTTTCCCGCTGACATGTGGCGCAAATTCGGTGACATGGGCCTGCTGGGCATCACCGTACCGGAAGAATACGGCGGCGCTGGCCTGGGCTACCTGGCCCACGTGGTGGCGATGGAAGAAATCAGCCGCGGCTCGGCCTCGGTCGCCCTCTCCTATGGCGCCCATTCCAACCTCTGCGTGAACCAGATCAACCGCAACGGCACTCACGAACAGAAAACCAAGTACCTGCCCAAACTGATCAGCGGCGAACACATCGGCGCCCTGGCGATGAGCGAACCGAACGCCGGCTCCGACGTGGTTTCCATGAAACTGCGGGCCGACAAGCGCGGCGACAAATACGTCCTCAACGGCAGCAAGACCTGGATCACCAACGGCCCCGATGCCAACACCTACGTGATCTACGCCAAGACCGACCTGGAAAAAGGCGCCCACGGCATCACCGCTTTCATCGTCGAGCGCGACTGGAAAGGCTTCAGCCGCAGCAACAAGTTCGACAAGCTCGGCATGCGCGGCTCCAACACGTGCGAGCTGTTTTTCGATGACGTCGAAGTGCCGGAAGAAAACATCCTCGGCGCCCTCAACGGTGGCGTGAAAGTCCTGATGAGCGGCCTCGACTACGAGCGCGTGGTGCTGTCCGGCGGCCCGACCGGGATCATGCAAGCCTGCATGGACCTGATCGTGCCCTACATCCACGACCGCAAACAGTTCGGCCAAAGCATCGGCGAATTCCAGCTGATCCAAGGCAAGGTCGCCGACATGTACACCCAGCTCAACGCCAGCCGCGCCTACCTGTATGCGGTGGCCCAGGCTTGCGAGCGCGGCGAAACCACCCGCAAGGATGCCGCCGGGGTGATCCTCTACAGCGCCGAGCGCGCCACGCAAATGGCCCTCGACGCGATCCAGATCCTGGGGGGCAATGGCTACATCAATGAATTCCCCGCCGGTCGTCTGCTGCGGGACGCCAAGCTGTATGAAATTGGTGCTGGCACCAGTGAGATTCGTCGGATGTTGATCGGCCGCGAACTGTTTAACGAGACGAAATGAATTTCGTCAGTTGCAAGCGACAAGCTCCAAGCGGCAAGAGAAACGCGCTCTGGCTTGCAGCTTGTGGCTTGAAGCTAACAGCTGCTACGGAGTAGCCATGATTCTGCACACTCAGCTCAACCCACGTTCGCCGGAGTTCATCGCCAACCGCGATGCGATGCTCGGACACGTCGAAGCCCTGCGCACCCTGCTCGCGCACATTCGCCAGGGCGGCGGACCCAAGGCCCAGGAGCGGCATACTTCACGAGGCAAATTGCTGCCCCGTGAGCGCATCAACCGATTGCTGGATCCGGGCTCGCCGTTCCTGGAGATCAGTCCATTGGCGGCCCATGAAGTCTATGGCGAAGACGTGCCGGCGGCCGGCGTGATTGCCGGCATTGGCCGCGTGGAAGGCGTCGAATGCATGATTGTCGCCAATGACGCGACGGTCAAAGGTGGCTCCTACTATCCGTTGACGGTGAAAAAACACCTGCGCGCCCAAACCATCGCCCAGCAGAATCGCCTGCCGTGCATTTACCTGGTGGATTCAGGCGGCGCCAACCTGCCGCGCCAGGATGAAGTGTTCCCGGACCGCGAGCACTTTGGCCGGATCTTCTTCAACCAGGCCAACATGAGCGCCCTGGGTATCCCGCAGATTGCCGTGGTCATGGGTTCCTGTACCGCTGGCGGCGCTTATGTGCCGGCCATGGCGGACGAGGCGATCATGGTCCGCCAGCAAGCGACGATTTTCCTCGCCGGCCCACCCTTGGTAAAAGCCGCCACCGGTGAAGTGGTCAGCGCCGAAGACTTGGGCGGCGCCGATGTGCACTGCAAGATTTCCGGCGTGGCGGATCACTATGCCGACAGCGACGAACATGCCCTGGCCCTGGCCCGGCGCAGCGTGGCCAACCTCAATTGGCGCAAACTCGGTGAGTTGCAGCGTCGCCAGCCCATCGCCCCGCTGTATTGCAGCGATGAGCTGTACGGCGTGGTATCGGCCGATGCCAAGCAGCCGTTCGATGTGCGGGAAGTGATCGCGCGCCTGGTGGACGGTTCGGTGTTCGATGAGTTCAAGGCGCTGTTCGGCACGACCCTGGTGTGCGGTTTCGCTCATTTGCACGGCTACCCGATCGCAATCCTGGCCAACAATGGCATCCTCTTCGCCGAGGCCGCGCAGAAAGGCGCGCACTTCATCGAACTGGCCTGTCAGCGCGGGATCCCGTTGCTGTTCTTGCAGAACATCACCGGTTTCATGGTCGGGCAGAAATACGAAGCCGGTGGCATCGCCAAGCACGGCGCAAAACTGGTGACCGCGGTGGCCTGCGCCAAGGTGCCGAAATTCACCGTGATCATCGGCGGCAGTTTCGGCGCGGGCAACTACGGCATGTGCGGCCGCGCCTATGATCCACGGTTCCTGTGGATGTGGCCAAACGCGCGAATTGGCGTGATGGGGGCCGAGCAGGCGGCCGGCGTGCTGGTGCAAGTCAAGCGTGAACAAGCCGAACGCAGTGGCCAGCCCTTCAGCGCCGAGCAGGAAGCCGAGATCAAACAACCGATCCTCGATCAGTACGAAGAACAGGGTCACCCCTATTACTCCAGCGCACGGCTGTGGGACGACGGCGTCATCGACCCGGCCCAGACCCGCGATGTACTGGGCCTGGCCTTGTCCGCGTCACTGAACGCGCCTATCGAACCGAGCCGCTTCGGCGTGTTCCGGATGTAAACGGGGAATGACCATGGAAAACTTCAACACCCTCGAACTGCACACCGACCCGCGGGGCGTCGCCACCCTGTGGCTCAGTCGCGAGTCGAAGAACAACGCGTTCAACGCCGAAATGATCCGCGAACTGATCCTCGCCCTGGACCACGTCGGCAGCGATCCAAACCTGCGTTTCCTGCTGATCCGCGGTCGCGGCAAGCATTTCAGCGCCGGCGCCGACCTGGCCTGGATGCAGCAATCGGCTGAGCTCGACTACCACACCAACCTCGATGACGCCCGGGAACTGGCGGAGCTGATGTACAACCTCGCCAAACTGAAGATTCCTACGCTGGCTGTCGTCCAGGGTGCGGCGTTCGGTGGCGCGCTGGGGCTTATCAGTGCCTGTGACATGGCCATTGGCGCCAATGAAGCACAGTTTTGCCTGTCGGAAGTGCGCATTGGCCTGGCCCCGGCAGTGATCAGCCCGTTCGTGGTGCAAGCCATCGGCGAGCGGGCGGCGCGTCGCTATGCGCTGACAGCGGAACGTTTCGACGGGCAGCGTGCGAAAGAGATCGGTTTGCTGTCGGAAAGTTACCCAGTCGAGACCCTGGACCAGCAGGTCGAACAATGGATCGACAACCTGTTGCTCAACAGCCCGGCGGCCATGCGCGCCAGCAAGGAACTGCTGCGTGAAGTCGGCAACGGCGCCCTGACCCCGGCGCTGCGACGCTATACCGAAAACGCCATCGCCCGCATCCGCGTCAGCGCGGAGGGCCAGGAAGGCCTGCGGGCCTTTCTGCAAAAGCGTGCGCCGAACTGGCAAGCCGAATCGAATAACAAGGAGTCGCGTCGATGAGCGCCCCTGCCCTCACTACGTTGCTGGTGGCCAACCGCGGCGAAATCGCCTGCCGCGTGATGCGCACCGCCAAGGCCATGGGCCTGACCACCGTTGCGGTCCACAGCGCCACCGACCGTGATGCCCGCCACAGCCGTGAAGCCGACATTCGCGTGGACCTGGGCGGCAGCAAGGCTGCCGACAGTTACCTGCAAATCGATAAATTGATCGCCGCGGCCAAAGCCAGCGGTGCCCAAGCCATCCATCCCGGTTATGGCTTTCTGTCCGAGAACGCCGGGTTCGCCCGGGCGATTGAAAGCGCCGGGCTGATCTTCCTCGGTCCACCGGCCTCGGCCATCGACGCCATGGGCAGCAAATCGGCGGCCAAGACGTTGATGGAGACCGCCGGAGTGCCGCTGGTGCCCGGCTATCACGGCGAATTCCAGGACCTGGAGACCTTTCGCGACGCCGCCGAGCGCATCGGCTACCCCGTATTGCTCAAGGCCACCGCCGGCGGTGGCGGCAAGGGCATGAAAGTCGTCGAGGACGTCAACCAACTGGCCGAAGCCCTGGCCTCGGCCCAGCGCGAGGCGCAGTCCTCGTTTGGCGACTCACGGATGCTGGTGGAAAAATACCTGCTCAAGCCACGCCATGTGGAAATCCAAGTATTTGCCGACCAACATGGCAACTGCCTGTACCTCAACGAGCGCGATTGCTCGATCCAGCGCCGCCACCAGAAAGTCGTGGAAGAAGCCCCCGCGCCCGGCCTGACCCCGCAATTGCGCCGGGCCATGGGTGAAGCCGCCGTGCGCGCGGCCCAGGCGATCGGTTATGTCGGGGCCGGTACGGTGGAGTTCCTGCTGGATGCCCGGGGCGAATTTTTCTTCATGGAGATGAACACCCGGTTGCAGGTCGAGCATCCGGTCACCGAAGCGATCACTGGACTGGACCTGGTGGCCTGGCAGATTCGCGTGGCCCAAGGCGAGCCATTGCCGCTCACTCAGGCGCAAGTACCGCTGCGCGGCCACGCCATCGAAGTGCGGTTGTATGCCGAAGACCCGGCCAACGATTTCCTGCCCGCCACCGGGCGGCTGGCGTTGTATCGCGAATCGGCCGAGGGGCCGGGGCGGCGAGTCGACAGCGGGGTTGAAGAAGGCGATGAAATCTCGCCGTTCTACGACCCGATGCTCGGCAAGCTGATCGCCTGGGGTGAAGACCGCGAGCAGGCGCGCTTGCGGCTGTTGAGCATGCTCGACGAATTTGCCATTGGCGGGCTGAAGACCAACATCGGCTTCCTGCGACGGATCATCGCCCACCCCGCCTTCGCAACGGCGGAACTGGACACCGGATTTATCCCACGTTACCAGACGCAATTACTGCCAGAGCCCGGCGAATTGGATGACGCGTTCTGGTTCGCCGCCGCCCAAGGGTTCGCCTTGAGCCTGACCCCGCGTGTACGCGGCGATGATGCCGACTCACCCTGGGCCAGCACCACCGGGTTGCGTCTGGGGCTGCCCAGGGAAACCACCTTGCACCTGAGCTGTGAAGGCCAGGATCGCGCACTGACGCTGGACGGCACCATCTGTTGCGCGGAACTCAAGGGTGAGCAACTGACGGTCGAGCACCACGGCCTGCGCCGCAGCCACCGGACCATTCGCCAGGGCGACAGCTTGTACCTGCAATGGGAAGGTGACCTGCACCGGATCGACCTGTACGACCCGCTGGCCGCCGCCGAAGCCAGCCACAGCCATCAAGGCGGCCTGGTGGCGCCCATGAACGGCAGCATCGTGCGGGTCTTGGTGAATGTCGGCCAGACAGTGGAGGCCGGGGCTCAACTGGTGGTGCTGGAAGCCATGAAAATGGAGCACAGCATTCGTGCGCCCCAAGCTGGCGTGATCAAGGCGCTGTACTGCCAGGAAGGTGAAATGGTCAGCGAAGGCAGCGCCCTGGTGGCGTTCGAAGAATAGGCATCGGCCCGCTCCCAGGGCCGATCCAGTCAGAACCTGATGGTGGCCTGCACCACCACACCGATGATGCGGCATTGCTCGGTGTACAGGTTTTTCGGGTAAGTCGGATTGAGCGGAACCAGGTAACGCTGCCCGCTCTCTTCGATCAATTTGCGAAAGGTCGCGTCACTGCTGCCGGGCAGGCAAGCGACCACCAATTTGCCGGGCACCGCCTCGATGGCCGGGTCCACCAGGATCGACATGCCCTCGGGAATGCTCAACCCGTTGGGTGCGGTCATCGCATCGCCCACCACCACCAGCCAGAATGCATCGCCCAGGGCGTGGTAGTCCGTCAGTTCGTAGCGCGCCTGGCTGTAGGCGCCAGGATCACCTTCACGAATCTCGCCCACCTCGTGCCACTCACTGACCGGGTAACGGAAGTACGGGTTGTACTTCTGCGCCAGGGCCATGCCTTCTTCGGTGGAGGTGTCCGGCTCGCGGATCACCATCGCCACTTCCAGAAACTCCAGCCCCAGCTCCCGCAGGACCCGGTTCATGTCGTCGACACTGGGCTGCCGGCGCTTGGTCAGCCAATGGCCGACGCCGCCCTGGGACATGCCCAACCGCTCTGCGAGCACCACTTGCGTGATGTGCAGCTCCTTCATCTTGGCCTTGACCAACTCTATCCATTTATCCATGTGCGGCACGATACGTGGGTGACCCCGACCCTCAAAACACAAATTGTAGTATTTAAATTGTCGTCACAATTACGGTAAGTACTATTCTGGGTTCAGGAGTTCAGCCCCCACACACGGAGATTTTCATCACCATGGACACACCCAATACAGACCAGCCCAGCAGCCCTTTCGATGGCACATTCCCTTCACTGCAGGATTGCCCGGCGGCCAAACGCGCCCTCGACTACTACTTGAAACCAAGTGTTTCACCAGCCCAGGCAGAACATCGCTTCTTCGAGGTCAGCCGCAGTGTCAACGCGGAAGAAGCCCTTGTCCACGCCTGCGACCTGTTGCGCTGCGCAGCGGCGACCGCCCATGAGTCGGCCAGCCAGTTGGAGGGTTCGAGTCGTGACCTGGCGTTTTCGGTGGTGCACATGATCGATCTGGTCAAGGTGATGCTCGACCGATCCCTGGATGGCTACCCTACTCGCTAGCGGTAACCCTTTGGAATGTCGTCGCGAATGCGGACGAAGAGAAAAAATTTCCAATCGATGCGATCAAATCATTTGACTTCCAAATGATAATGATTATTATTGCATCAGCTGGTCGCGAGATCAGTCGATAGGCCAGAAGACCTTAGGTCGGACTTCTGGAATATCTCCTCATCAGGCTAATCACGGTTTTTGACCCGGCTTTTTGCCGGGTCTTTTTTTGCCGATTTTTCGGCTTATGTCTTCAGGCTAATGAAGTCTTTCAGGGTGCTGCCAATTCGATGGCGGCGATCATAACAAATGAATATCTGTTTACAAGAGTCGCCTCGCCACACAGGCGAAAACTATCGACAACCAGCACTTGAGAATCAATTGCAGACTCTCTAAGCTGGCTCCGCGTCCAGGGAGGACGCCCCCCTTCTTTACCTGATGCAAATCGTCCCGGTTTCGTCTTTCTTGCGTGTAAAGTAACGGTCATGAAAATCCTTTCCAGGAACCGTGACCGTGGCTAAATCTTCCTTTGATATCAGTGCCAATTTCGACAGCGGCAACATCGAGGTCGTCGACATCAGCAACCCGTTGCAGTCGTTGCTCAAGATCAGGCCCGACACCCGCAGCGCCCATTTCCAGTGGTTCCATTTCAAGGCCAGCGGCTTGCACGTCGGCCAGGAATATTCCTTCCGCCTGCTCAACGCCAGTCAATCGTCCTATAACAAGGCCTGGACGGGCTACCAGACCGTTGCTTCCTACGATCACGTCAATTGGTTCCGCATTCCGACCCAGTTTGAAGGCGACGCCCTGCGCTTTCACCTGGAGGCCGAGCAGCCCCACGCCTGGTTCGCCTACTTCGAACCCTACAGCCGTGGCCGTCATGACTGGCTGATCGAGCAAGCACAGCACAAGGCCGGCACCGAGCTATTGGCGGTCGGTAAAAGCGTCGAAGGCCGGGACATTCAACTGCTGCGCAAGGGCAGCGGCGCCGAAGGCCGGCGCAAAGTCTGGATCATCGCCCAGCAGCACCCCGGCGAGCACATGGCCGAATGGTTCATGGAAGGCGTGATCGAACGCCTCCAACAGCATGACGATGCGCAACTGAACCGGTTGCTCGCCAAGGCCGATCTGTACCTGGTGCCGAACATGAATCCGGACGGTGCCTTCCATGGTCATCTGCGGACCAACGCCATGGGCCAGGACCTCAACCGTGCCTGGCAGAACGCCAGTCCGGAAATCAGCCCTGAGGTCTTTTTCGTCCAGCAGCAAATGGAAAAGTATGGCGTCGATCTGTTTCTCGATGCGCACGGCGATGAGGAAATCCCCCACGTCTTCACCGCCGGTTGCGAAGGCAACCCGGGCTACACGCCACGCATTGCCGAGCTCGAAGAGCGCTTTCGCAGCCAACTCAAGCACCAGACCAAAGACTTCCAGACCGCTCACGGCTACACCCGCGACGAACCGGGCCAGGCCAACATGACCCTGGCCTGTAACGCAGTCGGGCAGAAATATGACTGCCTGTCCCTGACCCTGGAGATGCCATTCAAGGACCACGACGATCACCCGAACCCGATCACCGGCTGGTCCGGCAAACGCTCGATGCAACTGGGCAAGGATGTGTTGAGCACCATCGAGGCCATGGTAGACGAATTGCGCTGAGCCAACGACCTGATCATCTCCCTAGTCTAGGGTGAACACCTGTGGCGAGGGAGCTTGCTCCCGCTCGGCGGCGCAGCCGTCGTAAAACCGGCTGACGCAATCTGCCTGGAAGATTGCGTCAGCCCATTTGGGGCGGCTGCGCCACCCAGCGGGAGCAAGCTCCCTCGCCACTGGGTTCATCAGCCCTTGCCACGCAACATACTGTCCAACACCTCATCCCGGCGCACCCACGCGTGAAACAGCGCCGCCGCCAAATGCACCAGCACAGTCACGAATAACAAATAAGCCAGGTACCCATGGGCCTTGCGCAGCAGCGCGAACGTCTGGGCGTGGGCAGGCAGGATCGAAGGCAGTTGCAACGAGTCGCTGAGCATCACCGGGTCCCCCGCCGCCGAAATCATGCCCCAGCCCAACAGCGGCAGGATCAGCATCAAGGCGTACAACAACACATGGGAGGCGTTTGCCGCCAGCACTTGCCAGCCCGGCAGATCGGCCGGCAGCGGCGGTTGACGAGTGGTAAAGCGCACCAGCAGACGGACGATCACCAGCAGCAAAATCGCGATGCCCAATGGCTTGTGCAATTGCAGCAGCCATTCATGGCGTTCGGACACCGAGGCGACCATGCCCGCTCCGATAAACAGCATGGCGATGATCATCAGTGCCATCAGCCAGTGGAGCAGTCGAGCCAGCGGAACAAAGTGACGAGGGGCGCTCATGGGCGGGACTCCTGGGTGGCGGGCAATTGGCTCACTTCGCTGGTACGGCGCAGATAGGAACTGGCATAGGCGGCGGAGCGCGCGACCAGCAACGGATCGTCAGAACCTTCGATCCCTTGGGGCAGGATCAGCGGGTCATAGTTGATGTCGCGGCATTCGCCGTTGTCCTGGGCCTGGGTGCGCTCCAGCACCAGCGTGCCGGCATTGAGCACCTTGCGGTCAGCGGGCCAGGCCTTGCTGGCGTCGTTCACCGGATCCCCCGGGTTGGCCAGGGTGATATTCAACTGCCAACGCAACGGCCCGGCGGCAAGACGCTTCGCCAAGTCTTGTTCGAGAAAGTCGGCGCCCTGGGGCGGCGTCGCATCGGCGGCGTCCTGGCTCAGCGGCACCACGCCCCAGCGAACGGCCTGGCGCTGCCCAGCGGGGTTGACCAGATAGAACGCGTTAATGCCGTTGTAGGTTTCGGTGGCATAGCTGGCCGACGGCTTGGCGGTCTTGATCCATTGCAGGAACGGCACCGCTTCGGGGTGCGCGGCAAAAAACGCCGGCACAGCCGCAGGGTTCGGTTTTCCAGTGGCAGGGTCCGGCGACTGGGCTTGCTGGAATTGGTAGAACGCTTCGACCGTGCCCACCGGAAACACCGGCATGCTGTTCATGCCGGTGCGCCATTGTTGGCCGTTGGCCTGGGTAAAACGCAGCGCCAGGCTACGAATCGGCACACTGCCGTCCGGCGCATAGGGGTTGCCACTGGGCAAGGCGAAACGCCCCACCACTGGTGTTTGCGGCTGCGTGAACACCTGGGCGCTGGAATAGGCGCTGGCCTCGCCCGTGCTTTGGAAATAGCCCGCGACACAGACGCCTTTGGAGTGGTTGCGTCGAAAGCCCGGATGCATGCCATTGTTTTTTTCCAGGACATTGACCAGCGCGTCCGGCGTCAAGCGCTGCGGGTCGAGGCTGCCATTGACGTAGGCAAATGCCCCGGCCAGCGCGGCAACAATCACCGCGATGCCGCTCAGGCGCAGGGTCAGGGCGGCGGCACTCAAGGGGCGCCGGCTCGACGAGGGTGAAGGATCAACCATGAGAAAGCTCCAGGGGCGCGAGGCCATTCGTTGGAAAGGACCCGTCAGACGAAGGCCCGCCAGGTTTATTCCCACGCCTCGTATTTATTTTTCCTGCACTGGAATAATCTCGTTCGCGGGGCGTCTTTCCAGTCCCGGTGCAGTGACTGCCCACAGAAACCACACTTTCATGAACACACTCGACGAACAGTTGCGCGAACTCATCCCCAGGCTACGGCGTTTTGCCGTGTCGCTGACGCGCAACCCGAGCAACGCCGACGACCTGGTGCAGATGTGCCTGGAACGGGCGTTGTCCAAATGGAACGACAAGCGCCCGGACGGCGATCTGCGGGCCTGGCTGTTTTCGATCCTGTATCGGCAGTTTCTCGACGGCCATCGCCGCTCCCGACGGTATGCGCGCATGCTGGAGTTTTTCACCGGCCGCGACGACGCCCACCCTTCGGCCGAGCGCAGCGTGATCGCGCAATCGTCCCTGCAAGCCTTCGATCAGCTCACGACGGAACAGCGCGCGCTGTTGCTCTGGGTGTCGGTGGAAGGCTTGAGTTACCAGCAAGTCGCCGACATCCTCGGCGTACCGACCGGCACGGTGATGTCGCGCCTGTCCCGCGCCCGCCAGGCCCTGCGCCAACTCAGCGATGGCGAAATCACCCGCCCCACCCTGCGGATACTCAAATGATCAGCATGCCCCCCAGCGACAGCGACCTGCACGCCTACGTCGATCGTCAACTGAGCGAAGCCGACCAGCGCCTGGTCGAGACCTACCTGGCCAACCAGCCTGAAGTCGCGGCCCGGGTCCGCGCCTGGCAACAGGACGCGCAGCATTTGCGCACGGCCCTGAGCGGCGCCTTGCAACAGCCATCCAACCCGGACCTCGACCCGGCCATGATTCGCCAGCGCCTGAAACATCGCTCCCGCCGCCACTTGGCCAACGCCGCGGTGTTGCTGCTGGCCGTCAGCGTGGGTGGCTTCGGTGGCTGGCAGGCGCGGCAGATGACCCTGCTCAGCGCCGCCGCCCCCATGGGCGATGCCCTGCAGGCATACCGGTTGATTGCTCAGCAGGGCATCCTCCCAGCCGACTACCAGAGCGGCGACGAGCAGCACATGCAAGACTGGCTCGACCGTTACTTCACTCAGGCCGACCGGCTGCCCGACCTGTCCAGCGCCGGGTTCAAGCCGGTCAGCGGGCGCTTGCTCAGCACCGAGCAAGGCGCGGCGGCGATGGTGGTCTATCAGGATCCGAGCGGTCAGAAGATCAGCTTCTACGTGCGCCCTCCCGGCCCGAGGAATTTCCTGCTGCCCCGGGGCAGTCGCCGCGATGGCGAGCTGCAGGCCGAGTACTGGTCCGGGCCGGGCTACAACTATGCGATGGTCATACCGAGTGATACGCCGACGACGCAGCGGCTCAAGCAGACCTTGAATTTCTAAGCCCCCTGGCCAATGGGAAATCTCTGTGGGAGCGGGCTTGCTCGCGAAGACGGTGTGTCAGGCGACATCACCTCGGCAGATACACCGCCTTCGCGAGCAAGCCCGCTCCCACGAGTAAACAGCGGCGTGCACAAAATCCACGTCCATCACACATCCAATGTGGGAGCGAGCCTGCTCGCGATGGCGGTAGTTCAATTAAAGATGATGTCGACTGTCACACCGCTATCGCGAGCAGGCTCGCTCCCACAGGGAACGTCAACTGCTCTTGAGTGTGTATTCACCCCTGCCCAAACACCTGCGAAGGCCTTCGCAGCAACGGGTCGAACGGGTTGATTCGCGGTCCGATCAGGGCGGCTTCGCGCTTGAGCATTTCCACCACCGTCGGCAGGCGATCCGGCCCGAGCCGGTCGCTGATCGTCGCCACGCTCAAGGCCGCCACGGCCCGGCCATCACGGTCGAGAATCGGCACGGCCACCCCGGCCATGCCCTGCAATACGCCGGTGTTGCGTCCGGCGTAGCCCAGCGCGCGCACGTTCTCCACTTCCGTGCGCAGGAAAACTTCGTCGTACAAATGGAAATCCTTGAGCCGGGGCAGGTTGTATTGAATCACCGTGTCGCGCTCTTCTTCCGGAAGGAACGCCAGGATCGCCAGGCTGCCCTGCCCCACGCCCAACGCCACGCGGCCACCGATGTCGCCGGTGAATGTGCGAATCGGAAACGGCCCCTCGCTGCGGTCCAGGCAGATGGCATCGAAACCACTGCGGGCGAGTAAAAACAGCGAGTCCCCCAAGGACGCCGACAACCGCAGCATGGCCGGACGCACCAGCTCGCGCAGGTTGCCGGTGTTCCCGGCCCGGGCCGCCAGGGCGAAAAAATCCAAGCTCAGGCGATAGCGTTTGCTGCGCGCGTCCTGCTCGACCATGCCCTCGTCCACCAGGCTGCGCAGCAGGCGATGTGTGGTGGGCTGAGACAGGCCGATGCGCTGGGCCAGTTGCGTCACCCGTTCACCGCCCTCCACCGTGTCGCCCAAGCTGCGCAACACGGCAAACAGCCTGGAGACTGCGCCGACACCGACTTCGCCTTTCTCATTATTCCGATCAATGGAATTATTCATCTATTTTCTCATTACTAAATTTATCCACTGAATGAAATTGAAAATAGTCTTCGCTTCAGTGAAATAGTCCATTGAGCCCATCCTATTCTTCGTCCTACTCTTCGTCCATACAGGGGCGATTCGAACAACAGCGGCAGCCGACTTGAGGTCGAGCGCCAACGCACCCCAGCAGCACCCTTTCGTATCTGCCCATACAAAAAAGCGCGCCTTGCGGCGACGCATAACAATCCCAGGTGGAGCGCAGCGATGGCTTTTTTGCAACTTGAAGGGCTTGGCAAACGTTACGGCGACATCGACGCCGTGGTCGCCACCCATCTGTCGGTGGAAAAAGGCGAGTTCGTCTCGCTATTGGGGCCTTCCGGCTGCGGCAAGACCACGACCTTGCAGATGATCGCCGGCTTCGTCGAAGTCAGCAGCGGGCGCATCCTGCTGGACGGCCGCGACATCACCCACGCCAAGCCCGCCAGTCGTGGCCTGGGCGTGGTGTTCCAGAGCTACGCGCTGTTTCCCCACATGTCCGTCAAGGACAACGTCGCCTTCGGCCTGCGCATGCGCAAAGTGGCCAACGCCGAGTTGCAACAACGGGTGGCTCGGGTGTTGAAACTGGTCCGCCTGGACCGTCACGCCGACCGCTACCCACGCGAACTCTCGGGTGGCCAGCGCCAACGCGTGGCACTGGCCCGGGCGCTCGTGATCGAACCGCCGGTGCTGTTACTCGACGAGCCGTTGTCCAACCTCGACGCCAACTTGCGCGAAGAGATGCAGTTCGAAATACGCCGCATCCAGCGCGAAGTCGGCATCACCACGCTGATGGTGACCCATGACCAATCCGAAGCCCTGTCGATCAGCGACCGGGTCGTGGTGATGCAGGCCGGGCGCATCACCCAGATCGACGCGCCGTACACCCTTTACGAGCACCCGCGCACCGAGTTCATTTCAGGTTTCGTCGGCAAAGCCAACCTGCTGGCCGGCAGGCGCGACAGCGCGGGTATGGTTCAAGCCTGCAGCCCGGCCGAGGGTGAGCTGACCCTGAGTTTGCGTCCGGAAAAAATCGACCTGTGCGAGGTTGGTTCAGGGCGACTGCAAGGCACCCTCACCAGCCGCTTCTTTCTCGGCAGCCAATGGCTGTACGGCGTCTCCACCCGCCTGGGTGAACTCTGCGTGGTGCGCCGCAACGATGGCTCGGCGCCCCTGGTCGAAGGCACGGCGGTGGGCCTGGATTGGGATCCGGCGCTGCTGCGGGTACTGAGCGCGGACGAGGTACCGGCATGAAGCTGATCGATGCGATGCGCCGCGGCCGGCAAGGCTACCTGATGTCCGCGCCGGCCCTGGCCCTGTACCTGGGCTTGTTGGTCATTCCGCTGGGCTTGACCTTGGTCTTGTCATTCAACGTATTCGACTATAGCTCGGGCATCAACGGCGATGCCTACACCTTCGAGCACTACACCAGCCTGTTGGGCGATCCGTACTTCTACGAGATCTTTTTGCGCACGTTCTGGATCAGCGCCCTGACCACCCTCCTGTGCGTGCTGATCGGCGTGCCCGAGGCGTACATTCTCAGCCGCATGGGCGCACCGTGGCGCTCGATTTTCCTGATCCTGATCCTCACGCCGCTGCTGATTTCGGTGGTGGTGCGGGCGTTCGGCTGGAGCCTCTTGCTCGGTGCCGACGGCCTGGTCAACCAGGCCCTGCAAGCCTTCGGCGGCGCGCCGGTGAAGCTGCTCTATACGCCGTTCGCCGTGGTCATCGCCCTGGTCCACGTGATGTTGCCGTTCATGATCATTCCGGTCTGGACCTCGCTGCAGAAACTCGACCCGGCCGCCGAGCAGGCCGCGCTATCCCTCGGGGCGAGCCAGTTCACGGTGATCCGCAAGGTGGTACTGCCGCAGATCATGCCCGGCGTGCTGTCCGGCACGCTGATTGTGTTCGGTCTCGCCGCCAGCTCCTTCGCGATTCCCGGCCTGCTCGGCGGACGGCGCTTGAAGATGGTCGCCACGTTGATCTACGACCAGTACCTGTCGGAGCTGAACTGGCCGATGGGCGCGGCCATTGCCGTCGCGCTGCTGCTGCTCAACCTGCTGATCATGCTGTCGTGGAACCGGATGATCGAAGGCCGCTACAAGAAGTCATTGGGGTAATGGGTCATGTCTAGAAACGGTCCTTTCGCGCTGTTGTTCCACGCCTTGGTGGTGATCTTCATGCTCGCGCCGCTGGTGGTGGTCTGCCTCGTCGCCTTCACTCCGGAAAACACCCTGAGCCTGCCGACCACCGAGTTTTCCCTGCGCTGGTTCCGCGCGGTGTTCGAGCGGGCGGATTTTGTCGACGCGTTCTACAACAGCCTGGTCCTGGCGTTCTGCGCGGCCTCGCTGGCGACCTTGATCGCGGTGCCGGCGGCCCTGGCGATCACCCGGCTCGAGTTTCCGGGCCGGGACTTCTTCAACGGCCTGTTCCTGTCACCGATCATCATTCCGCACCTGGTGCTCGGGGTGGCGTTGCTGCGCCTGTTTGCATTGATGGGCGTGAACGGCAGCTTCGCCTGGCTGATCTTCGCCCATGTGCTGGTGATCACGCCGTATGTGCTGCGCCTGGTGCTGGCCTCGGCCATCGGCCTGGACCGCAGCGCCGAACAGGCCGCGCAATCGCTAGGCGCCGGACGCTTCACGCTGTTCCGGCAAATCACTTTGCCGATGATCCTGCCGGGCGTGGCCGGAGGCTGGCTGCTGGCGTTCATCAACAGTTTCGATGAGGTCACGCTGTCGATCTTCGTCACCTCGCCGGCCACGCAAACCTTGCCGGTGCGCATGTACGTGTACGCCACCGAATCCATCGATCCGATGATGGCGGCAGTGTCGGCGCTGGTCATCGGGCTCACCGCGCTGACCATGATTTTGCTCGATCGGGTCTATGGCCTGGATCGGGTCCTGGTAGGCAAACAATGAGGGTGTCATGGCACTGCTGAAACGACTGGCCGAAGGCGACCGCCCGGCCCTGGACTTTATCCTCGACGGCCAGCCTGCCACCGGCCTGCTGGGCGACACGCTGCTGACCGCCGTGCTGACCTGCAGCGAACACTTGCGCGGCAGTGACTTCAGCGCCGAACCCCGGGCCGGCTTCTGCCTGATGGGTGCCTGCCAGGATTGCTGGGTGCGCCTGGGCGACGGCCGCCGCGTCCGCGCCTGCTCGACCTTGCTCGAAGCCGGACAGCACATCAGCCGCGAACCGGGGCGCCAGGTATGAACAGTGTCGGCGGGCACGGCCTCATCGCGAGCAGGCTCGCTCCCACAGGGGAACTGCGGCGCTCACAAAACCCAAGTCCACAACCAATCCCCTGTGGGAGCGGGCTTGCTCGCGAAAGCGGTCTGTCTGCTGAAACCGTCGTTGGATGTGCCGCCGTCTTCGCGAGCAAGCCCGCTCCCACAGGGGAACTGCGGCGTGCACAAAACCCAAGTCCACAACCAATCCCATGTGGGAGCGGGCTTGCTCGCGAAAGCGGTCTGCCTGCTGAAACCGTCGTTGGATGTGCCGCCGTCTTCGCGAGCAGGCTCGCTCCCACAGGGGAACTGCGGCGCTCACAAAACCCAAGTCCACAACCAATCCCATGTGGGAGCGGGCTTGCTCGCGAAAGCGGTCTGCCTGCTGAAACCGTCGTTGGATGTGCCGC
>NZ_JABWRA010000059.1:0-36940 GCF_014268705.1 Pseudomonas sp. SWRI179
TGATCTTGATCTTGATCTTGATCTTGATCTTGATCTTGATCTTGATCTTGATCTTGATCTTGATCTTGATCTTGATCTTGATCTTGATCTTTTCGCTTGCGACTCAATTGTTTGGGACAAGATCGCAGCCTCGTTGCACTCGACAGCTCCTACGAGCTCCTACGCCCCATAGGTTTCAGTCGGTGGGTTTTTGCGCATCCAGCTGCTCCCACATCCTGGCGGTAATCCGCTGGCGGTGGTTATAACCTTCCCAAGGATCGGCGCCCAAGCCCGTGGCCCGCTCCAGCGCGGTATAGATATCCCATTGCTGGGCGTTGCGCAGGGTCGACAGTTCGGCGCGGGCAATGGGCACCGAGACCGGCAGGCCTGGCCTGGCGCGCACTGAATAAGCAGTCACCGTGCTAGCCCCGCGGGCGTTGCGCAGGTAGTCGACGAATATTTTCCCGACGCGATTCTTCGGCCCCATGGTAGCGGTGATGCGCTCCGGCGCTTGCCGGGTCAGGAACTGGGAGATGGCCTTGGCAAACTCCTTGGTGGTGTCCCAGCCCTCGTTTCTCGCCAATGGCACGATCACGTGCATGCCTTTGCCACCGCTGGTCTTGAGGAAGGCCTGCAAACCCAGCTCGTCCAGCACCGCCAAGGTCATGCGGGTCGCCTCGATCATCGCGCTCCAGGGCAGTGACGGGTCCGGGTCCAGATCGAGGACAAACAGGTCAGGCGTCTCGATCCGGTCGTGGGTCGCGGTCCAGGTGTGCAGTTCCACCGCGCCCATCTGCGCCGCGCCCACCAGCCCGTGGATGTCGTCGATTTCCATCAGGGCGGCATGACCCGGGTCCAGATGCGGATCCAGCTGCTTGATGTGGGGAATCTCCAGTCGATCGGCGTGTTTTTGAAAGAACAGGTCTTCACCGATACCGTCCGGTGCCCGCAGCAGCGCGACCGGACGTAGCTTGAGGTGCGGCAGGATCCAAGGGGCGATGTCCAGGTAATACTGGGCCAGCTCGGCCTTTTGCACGCCGCTGACACTGTCGATGACCCGATCAGGGTGGGTGATCGTCACACCGTCCACCTTGGCCGCGCTGGCTTTGTGACGACGCTGGGGTTTTGGCGCAGTGGGTTTTATCGGCAGGGGCTGCTCACGAACAACCTTGCTGGCGGGCGTATCGGGCGGCAAGCCCAGGAAAATAGCCTGCCGCACCTGGTTGTCGCGGGTCCACTCGGTGAATTCGATTTCGCAGGTCAGGGTCGGCTCGACCCATTGCACGCCGCGTCCCTGTGTACCGTTGAGCGGCTCAGCCAGTGGTGGAGTATCGCGCTGCTGGGTACACAGTTGCTCGTGCAATTGCTTGATCTGCACCTGGCTGAACCCGGTGCCGACCCGGCCGGCGTACGTCAGCCCCGTTGGCCCGTTGACGGCCAGCAGCAACGCACCGAAACCGCTGCGTTTGCCCTGGGGGCGGGTGAACCCGACGATGACAAAGGCTTGGCGCAGCCGGCACTTGAGCTTTACCCAATCGTCGCTTCGCCTGGAAACGTAAGGACTGCCCAGGCGCTTGCCGACCACGCTGTCCAATGAGAGCGCGATGGCGCTCTCGAACATATCGTGTTGGCTGGCGGAAAACGATTCGGAGAAGCGCAGGCGCTTGCTGGCGTTGTTGCCGAGGGCTTTTTTCAGCTCCGCACGGCGTTCTTCCACCGGCGCCTGACGCAGGTCGACGCCATTGAGAAAGGGCGCATCGAACAGGAAATACACCATGTCGACGGTGCGGCTGATCTCGAAGGCCTCGCGCAGGGCAGCAAAATCGGAATGGCCGGTCTCATCGAGCAGGACCAGTTCGCCGTCGAGCCAACTGTCCCCCAGGTTCAACCCAGCCAAAGCGTCGGCATGCAGCTTCAGCCGATCGGTCCAGTCCTGGTGATTGCGGTTGTATAACCGGACTTCACCGTGTTCGATGCGGGTCAGCAGTCGATATCCGTGGAATTGGACTTCGTAGCGCCATTCACCGGTGGGGGGCTCCTCCACGGGAGTGGCCAACTGCGGTGCCAGGCGTTCGGGCAGGGCTGTGGTTGCGCCTTGGCCAGGGTTTCGGGATGTCGTTGCGTCCGGCTCGGCATTGGACAAACGAGCAGATTCACTCTCGGCGTTGGCCATGACAGATTCCCTTGTATTGCACACGCCGGGGGGTTAACCCCGGGAGGCCTTGGTGGCTTTTTTGGCAGGAGCGGATTTGCGGGTTTTCGCAGGTTTTGCCGGGGCTTTCCCGGCTGATTTATCGGGAGCCTTGCCCTTGCCGCCGAGGCTGCGCTTGAGCAATTCGGTAAGGTCGATGACATCGGCGGTCTTGCGTTGTTCTTCGCCAGGATCGGTTTCCACCGCTTCAAGCCGCCCCTCGTTGGCCTTCTTCTCCACCAGTTCCATGATTTTGTCCTCGAAGCTGTCGCGGTAAGCCTGGGGCTCCCAGTCGCCGCTCATGTCTTCCACAAGGCGCTTGGCCATTTCCAGCTCGCCCTTGGCCAGGGTCGGGTTCGTCACCTCGTCGCCCAACTCCAGGACATCCAGCTCACGTACCTCGGCGGGCCAGCGCAGCATCACCAGCACCAGCGCCGTTTCCAGGGGCATGAGGGCGGCCAGGTGCTGGCGGGTATGCAGCACCACATGGGCCAGCGCTACTTTGTTGGTCTTGACCAGTGTTTCGCGCAGCAAGGCATAGACTTTGCCGCCGCGTTTGTCGGGCGCCAGGAAATAGGGCTTGTCGATGTTTTGCAGGGGAATTTTTTCGCTGTCGACAAAGGAAAAGATGTCGATGGTCTGGGTGGACTTGGGGTGGGCGGCGCGGATCTCGTCTTCGCTGATGAGTACGTATTGGCCTTTCTGGTATTCCACGCCTTTGACGATATCTTCCTTGGTCACCTCCTTGCCGGTGACCTTGTTGACACGCTTGTAGCCCACCGGGTCCATGCTGCGCTTGTCCAACCAGTCGAAATCCACGCCTTGGGATGCGGTGGCCGATACCAGCGCCACGGGAATGTGGACCAGCCCGAAACTGATTGCGCCTTTCCAGATTGCCCGTGCCATGGGGGTGTTTTCCTTGCCGGTGAGTGTCTCTCTGGTGACCTTCGGGCCTTGGGAAAAGTTTCCCCTGTGGGAGCGAGCTTGCTCGCGATGACGCCGGTACAGGCGCCATTGATGCAAACTGACCCACCGCCATCGCGAGCAAGCTCGCTCCCACAATGGTTCGGAGACGCTTGGTTACATCTTCACCGGCACATTTCGCTTAACAGCGTCGAACCTGCGGCGTAGCGTGCTTTCGATATGCCAGAACTCAAGGAGGTCTGCGAATGAACAGGCTGATGATTGCCATCATGACGCTACTGCTGAGCGCCACTGCCCAGGCCGCCACGCCCAACGATGGCCCGATGGTCCTGGCCCAGAACCTGCCGGGCAACAACAATCCCTATAACAGCCCGACGCGTCGGGCCAATCCCAACAGCATGCAGGGCACCCGGCCCAACGTGCCGACGATTCATGACAATCCGACCGTGCCGGTGCCACGGCCTCCGACCCTGGAAAACGGCGGCATCGGCAATGGCTACCCCCGGTCCGGCCAGCCGTCGGGTTCGCCGCGACCGACCATCGAGTCTCCCACGCCACCCCGCAACAGCCAGAATGGCAATCGCTAGGCGCTGGAGCTTCTCTTTCAACACCGCAGAAGGAAATGTGCATGTTGCGTAAAACACTCCTGGCCGCATTCTGCGCCAGTACTGTCCTGACCCTTGCCTCGCCGGCCATCGCCGTGCCAACCCAGTCATTCAAAAGCGAAGAGGGCACCCTGGAAGTGACCACCGTGGTCAAGGGGCTGGAGCGCCCTTGGTCCGTTGCATTCCTGCCTGGCCAACAGGGCATGCTGGTGACGGAGCGAGAGGGCAACCTGCGCGTGGTCAGTCCCGACGGTAAGTTGTCCGCGCCCCTGAGCGGCGTGCCCGAGGTGTGGGCCAAGGGCCAGGGCGGCTTGCTGGACGTGGTGCTGTCGCCGGATTTCAAGCAGGACCGCACCGTCTACCTGTCCTATGCCGAGGCGGGTGCAGACGGCAAGGCCGGCACCGCCGTGGGACGCGGGCAATTGTCCGAAGACCTCAAGAGCCTGAAAAACTTCGACGTGGTCTTCCGCCAGCAACCCAAATTGTCCACGGGCAACCACTTTGGCTCGCGACTGGTCTTCGACCGCGACGGCTATCTGTTCATCACCCTGGGGGAGAACAACGACCGACCCACCGCCCAAGACCTGGACAAGTTGCAAGGCAAGGTCGTGCGCATCTACCCCGACGGCAAGGTCCCCGACGATAACCCCTTCGTCGGCCAGAAAGGCGTCCGTCCCGAAATCTGGTCCTACGGCGTTCGCAACCCCCAGGGTGCCGCCCTCAACCCGTGGAACGGCACCCTGTGGGAGAACGAGCATGGGCCCCGGGGCGGTGATGAATTGAACCTCATCGAGCGTGGCAAGAACTACGGCTGGCCGTTGGCGACTCACGGCATCAATTATTCTGGCGCCCCGATTCCCGAAGCCCAGGGCAAGAGCATCGAAGGCGGCGTTGACCCCTTCCATGTCTGGCAGGTGTCTCCTGGGCTCAGCGGCATGGCATTCTACGACCATGAGCGCTTCAAGGCCTGGCAACACAGTGTGTTCATCGGGGCCCTGGTGTCCGGTGAACTGATCCGGCTGCAATTGCAGGATGACAAGGTCGTTCATGAAGAGCGCCTGCTGGGCGAACTCAAGGCGCGAATCCGCGATGTGCGCCAGGGGCCGGATGGGTACCTGTATGTGCTCACTGATGAAGACGACGGGGCGTTGTACAAAATCGGACTCAAATGACGCAACGCCGGAGCTTTTGTGGCGAGGGAGCTTGCTCCCGCTGGGCTGCGCAGCGGCCCCCGGAATCTGTCGTCGCGGTATCAGGTTGATTGCCGTTAGCTTTGGGGTCGCTTCGCAACCCAGCGGGAGCAAGCTCCCTCGCCACAAGAGCGGATAGCATTTGATCTTTGCCATTGACTTGCCGCCCACGCACCGCTAATTTCCAGGCATGAATTCAACCGTACTGCGTAGCCAGCCAAGCATTATTACCGCCATTCCTTATTTGGCGGGCTAGCTGACGGCTGCACCGAACCCGCCCTGGAGGCGGGTTTTTTCTTTCTGTCTCCTGGGCTCCGACCGAACCAGGAGATCGCCATGACCACAGTCCACACCGAGCAAGCCCTGCTTGAGCACTACGTCAAGAAAATCCTCGCCGCGCCAGTCTACGAACTGGCGGTGCGCACGCCGCTGCAAGCGGCACCTGCGCTGTCCGAGGCCCTGGGCAACCGGATCCTGCTCAAGCGCGAAGACCTGCAACCGACCTTTTCCTTCAAGATCCGCGGCGCCTACAACAAGCTCGTGCACCTGACCGCGGAGCAGCGGGCCCGTGGCGTCATCACTGCCTCTGCCGGCAATCATGCCCAGGGTGTCGCGCTGGCGGCACGGGAACTGGGTATTTCGGCCAGTATCGTCATGCCCAAGACCACCCCGCAGTTGAAAGTGCTGGGGGTGCGCAACCGCGGTGCCGAGGCGCTGCTGCACGGGGACAGTTTTCCGTTTGCCTTGGCCCATGCGCTGGACCTGGCCGAGCAGACCGGGCGGGAGTTCGTCTCGCCTTTCGATGACCCGGATGTGATTGCCGGGCAGGGCACAGTCGCCATGGAGATCCTGCGTCAGCATCCTGGCCGGCTGGACGCGATTTTCGTCCCGGTCGGCGGCGGGGGGCTGATCGCGGGCATCGCCGCCTACGTCAAATACCTGCGCCCGGAAGTTCGCATCATCGGTGTCGAGTCGCAGCACTCTGCCTGTCTCCAGGCCGCGCTGGCCGCTGGGGAGCGGGTCACCTTGCCCGAGGTGGGAACCTTCGCCGACGGCGTGGCCGTGGCCCAGATCGGCGCCCATGGCCTGGATATTTGCCGATTCTGTGTCGATGAGGTGATGACGGTAACCAACGACCAACTGTGCGCTGCGATCAAGGACATCTATGACGACACCCGTTCCATCACCGAACCCTCAGGCGCATTGGCGGTGGCCGGGATCAAGCAATACGTCGCGCGAACCGGCGTGCGAGGCGAGACCCTGGTGGCGATCGATTCCGGTGCCAACATCAACTTCGACAGTTTGCGCCATGTAGCGGAGCGGGCGGCAATAGGCGTAGCGGACAGTGCCGCTTGACCTACCGCCATCGCGAGCAGGCTCGCTCCCACAGGGCGCGGTGGCGAATCCAGATCCAATAGTCACCCCAAAACCAATGTGGGAGCCGAGCTTGCTCGCGATGGCGATGGTTCAGCTTGCATTGATGTGGAATGTGCTGGCCCCTTCGCGAGCAGGCTCGCTCCCACATGGATTTGTGGTGGGGTCATAAACTTCAGCTACACCGCCGACCCCTTGTGGGAGCCGAGCTTGCTCGCGATGACGGCAGTCTATTCAACATCAATGCAAGCTGATCCACTGCAATCACGCGCAAACCCGCTCGCGTCGAACATTTTTTGAACAAGGCGACGGGCGCCCGCCCAGGTGCCTGCAATTGAGGCTACTCTAGCTTTCGACACACTCATCACGATTGCACTTTGCATGAAGAAACCGCCGTTTCCTTGCATTTTGCACGAGGGGTTCGCCAGGTATCGACGCTAAGTGATTGATTTGTATCAGTCACCCATCGCGTCAAGACAGGCATATTTTTTGCGGGATTGTCAGGGGTTTCAATCAGGAGTTCGCTTCACGGGCTCAATGGTGGAAACGCCACAAAAAGAACGAACGGCACGGTATTCGTAGTCCCAGTCCGCAGGGAAGAAAACGGACGAAAATACCGCCGTCGTGAACATAAATTGGCCGCCTCAACAGGAGAGAGTCGCCATGTTTTTATCTGCCCTCGAAATGCGAAACATCATTGAAAGCAGCTTGCTGCCCAAGCGCTCGCAATGCACGTTGTCACCTGAGCTGACGATGACGATCAAGATCTTCGATGACCACAAGACCGATCACGTGGCCTTGGTCAAGACCGACATCGATGCCAGGAAACTCACCGGCTGCCGGGCCATCAACGACCTGATCGCCGAGTTGCGTACCGAGCTTGACCACAATCCTGCCGCTGGCAATCATTTTCATCAGCAACACCAGCGGATGACCGGGCGCTGAGTACGGCCTTGTCCTTGTCAGTCTGACGCTCGGGTCCGGCGATGTCCGAACCCGGCGTACAGTTCTCCAGCGGTCCTGCGTACCTCAGCCCAGTTGCTGTCGGTAAGGCAGGTCCGGACCGGTTTTGCCGCACGTCAGGGCGGCGGCTCGAATAGCGAACTCCAGCATTGCGCTGATCTGCTCCCGGGTCAGGGTGTGCAAGCCCTCCACGGAATCCAGTTGCTGTTCGGTCAGCCACGCAATCAGCGCGGCCTGGAAGGTGTCGCCCGCACCCACGGTGTCGGCTATTTTCACCGCGCATGCCGGCAGCGACCAGGTACCGTGTTGGCGACTGAAGACCGTAGCCCCCTGGCCGCCACGGGTCAGGAAGACCATTTGGCAACGGTGCCCCAGCCAACCTTCGATGACCGCCTGGGGCTCGATGCCTGGATAGAGCAGGTCCAGGTCTTCGTCACTGACCTTGATCAGGTCGGCGAATTGCACCAGTGTCGCGATTCGCGAGCGCCACAGCTCGATGTCTGGCTGCGGGTTGAGCCGCACGTTCGGGTCGAGGCTGATCAGGCGCCGGCCACTTTCCCGTTGCACCAGGGCCAGGAGCGTGTCCGCAATGGGCTGCACCACCAGCGAGAACGAGCCGACATGCAAGCCACGCACGTCAGGGCCGAGGTCCGGTAGATCGGCGAGGCTCAGTTGTCGGTCGGCACAGCCTTCGCCACGAAAGCTGTAGTGGGGCGAACCGTTGGCGCCTACGGCGACCATCGCCAGGGTGGTCGGCGCGTCGAAGTCCACCAGGTATCGAGCGCTGACCCCTTCGTTGAGCAGCACCTGCTGCAGGCGGCGGCCCAGGTAATCGGTGGACAGGCCGGCAAAGAGTGCCGATTCAATGCCCAGGCGGCGCAATCCCACCGCCACGTTGAACGGCGAGCCGCCGGCAATCGCCTTGTAGTTCACCTGCGAGGCAGGGCCATCCGCCTCGGTCCCACTGAAAAAATCAAACAGCGCTTCACCACACACCAGATACATAGTTGCCCGCTCTCAAAGGGTTGCGACGTGTTGTCGATAACGTTCATAAGCCTGCTGGGACGCCGCGACATGGGCGGCGACTGGCCGGGTTTCGCTGGCCGGGTCGAGCTTGACGCAGCGCTCGCACAGTTCGGCCAGGCTGTCTTGTTGGCCTGAATGGCACCACGCTGCCTGGATCGCCGCACCCAACGCCGCTGCTTCGCTTTGTTCGGTACAAATGACGGTGGTGTCCATGATGTCGGCGACGACCTGCCGCCACACCGGGCTCTTCGAGCCGCCGCCGATCAGGCGAATGCTCTGGGCCTTAAGCCCGTTGGCACGCAACAGGTCCAAGCCATAGCGCAAACCGAAGGTCGTGCCTTCGACCACGGCGCGGCACAGGTTGGCCCGGGTCAGGTTGGTAGTCGTCAGGCCCAGCAGGCTACCCGTGGCATGGGGCAGGGCAGGCACCCGCTCGCCGTTGAGGAACGGCAGCATCGACACACCTTCTGCGCCAATCGGGGCCTGGACCACCAAGGCGTTGAAGGCGTCGATGTCCAGGTCCAACAGTTCGCGGATCGCTCCGGTGGCGTTGGTCAGGTTCATGGTGCAGATCAGCGGCAGCCAGCCACCACTGGAGGAACAGAACGTCGCCACTGACGGTTGCGGGCTGACCGTGGGCTCGGCGGCATAGGCGTAGACCGTGCCGGAGGAACCGAGGCTCATGGTGATCACGCCGGGCTGGATATTGCCGGTGCCGATGGCGCCCATCATGTTGTCGCCACCGCCACTGGCCACCACTGCGTCGGGGTTGATGCCCAGGTGCTGGGCAATGGCCGGCAAGATGCGTCCCACCGGCTGATGGGCCTCGATCAGCTCCGGCAGCGCCGCTTGCAAGCGTCCGCTGGGGTCGATGTGTTGCAGCAACGGCACGTCCCATTGGCGGGTGCGCACGTTGAAGTAGCCGGTCCCCGAGGCATCGCCGTATTCGCTGCAATGGCGACCGGTGAGCCAGTAATTGAGGAAGTCGTGGGGCAGCAGGACGCTGGCGATGCGTTCGAACACCTGAGGATGTTGCTCCCGGGTCCAGAGCAGCTTGGAAACCGTGTAGCCCGGCGCGATCACCACGCCGAGGCGTTCGAGGCTGCCGGCTTCGCCGCCGAGGTGGGTCAGGAGCCGATCGTTTTCCGGCGTCGTTTCGGTGTCGCACCACAGCTTGGCCGGGCGCAGCACCTGGCCCTGGTCGTCAAGCAGCACCAGACCGTGTTGCTGGCCGGACACGCCGATGCCGAGGATCGCCTGGCCATCGACCCCGGCGGCGGCCAAGGCCTGGTGCGTCGCCTGGGTGAATGCATCGAGCCATTGCTGGGTGTCCTGTTCGCGGCGACCGTTGGCCCCGCTGATCATGCTGTGGGCAGCGGCGCCCTGGCCGAGGACCTGGCCGCTAAGCGCATCCAGGATCAGCGCCTTGGTGCCTTGGGTGCCGCAGTCGATGCCCAGGAACAGTTGTTGGTTTGCCATGGAAATCCTCGGTCTTGGATCAATAACCAGCAGGTAATAGCAGTTCAGTCAGCAAACACAGCTGTGGCGAGGGAGCTTGCTCCCGCTGGGCTGCGCAGCAGCCCCAAGTCCAGGCAACGCGGTGAGCCTGACATACCCTGGGGGTCGCTTCGCAACCCAGCGGGAGCAAGCTCCCTCGCCACAAAAAGCGGATCGCACCGAGGGTTAGTTCGCCTCGGCCAGTAGCCGCTCAAGTGTTCGCGTTACCCCGTGCTCGCGCAAGCTGTTGCAGCACCATTCAAATGCTGCCACGAATTCCGGAGAGCGGGGGATCGCGGTGCCAAAAATTTCCTCCACCTCCAGCACCCGCTGGGTCACCAGCGCATCGTCGGCCACCAAGGCCTGGCAGAACGCCGCCCGTGGGTCCGGGATCGAGTACGTCACGCCGTTCTCGTCCACACCCTTCAGGTACACCGCCCAGGCCGCGACGACCAGCGCCGCACGGCGAGTTTCGCCGCCGTCGGCGATCAAGCGGTTGATGGTCGGGACGGTGAACTTTGGAAACTTCGACGAGCCGTCCGAACAGACCCGTTCCAACTGGTCGGCAATCGCCTGGTTGGAAAAACGCTCCACCAGGGTGTTCTTGTAGTCGGTCAGGTCGATGCCCGGTACTGGCGCCAATTGCGGCGTCACGTCCAGGTCCATGTAGGCGCGCATGTAACGCACGAACAGCGGATCGTTCATGGTCTCGTGAACGAAGCGATAACCCTTGAGAAAGCCCAGGTAGGTCAGCGCCAGGTGACTGCCGTTGAGCAGCTTGATTTTCATTTCTTCATAGGGGGAAACGTCATCGGTGAACTGCACGCCGACCTTTTCCCAGGCCGGGCGGCCGCTCACGAATTTGTCTTCCAACACCCATTGCACGAACGGTTCGCAAACCACCGGCCAGGCGTCGTCGATGCCGTGTTCGTCATGCAGCTGCAAGCGATGGGCGCCGCTGGTCATCGGGGTAATGCGATCGACCATGGCGTTGGGAAAGCTCACGTTCCCGTCGATCCATTGGCCCAGTTCCGGGGCGCGCAGCGCGGCAAACGCCAGCAGTGCCTTGCGAGTGACGGCGCCGTTGTGGGGCAGGTTATCGCAGGACATCAGCGTGAACGCTGGCGTCCCCGCGGCGCGGCGCTTGGCCAGGGCGGCACAGAGGAAGCCGAAGACAGTCTTCGGTGCCTCGGGGTGGGCCAGGTCGTGCTGGATCTGCGGCAGGTGGGCCATGAACTCGCCATTGCTGTCGTCGATGCAATAGCCACCTTCGGTGATGGTCAGCGAGACGATGCGGATCTGCGGCTCGGCCAGTTTGTCGATCAGCGCCTGTGCACCATCTTCGGCCAGCAACATGTCATTGATCGCGCCGATCACGCGGACTTCGGTGTCATCGGTATCGCCCAGTTCGTACAGGGTGAACAGGTAGTCCTGGCTGGCCAGGTCATCCCGGGCACGCCGGTCCTCGGCCCGCAGGCCCACGCCGCAGATGGCCCAGTCCAGGTCAGTGCCGGTGTTCATCAGCGCATCGGTGTAGTACGCCTGGTGCGCTCGGTGGAAACCGCCGACGCCGATGTGGGCGATGCCCTGGCGGATATCGCTCAAGGGGTAGGCCGGCAGGGCGACTTCAGGGTTGAGGTTGTGCAGGTTTTGTCGGTTGAGTTTCATCGCAAGTCTCGGCAATCAGGCGGCGGCGCGCAGCGCGCGGTTCACCGCGACGCCCTCGGCATCGAATAAATGGCAGTGTTCAGCGTCCAGGTGCAGGCTCAACTGCTCGCCGAAACGGCTCGCCAGGTCGCCGCGGACGCGCATGGTCAAGGCTTCGCCGGAGGCCGTGACGACGTGGCAGAAGGTGTCGCTGCCCAGCCGCTCGCTGACGTCTGCGGTGACTTGCAACGTGCAATCGCCCGGTTGCGCCAGGTTCAGGTGTTCCGGGCGAATCCCGAGGGTCACCGCAGCGCCGACGCTCAGGTTGGCGCCGCTGCGCGGCAGATTGATGCGCGTACCGGCGTCCAACAGCACTTCGCAACCCTGGCTGTCCAGGGCGGTAACCTTGCCTTTGAGGAAGCCCATTTTCGGTGTGCCGAGGAACCCGGCGACAAACAGGTTGGCCGGCTGGTGATACAGCTCCAGCGGCGAGCCGACCTGCTCGATGCGCCCGCCGTTGAGCACCACCACCTTGTCAGCCAGGGTCATGGCTTCGACCTGGTCGTGGGTCACGTAGATCATGGTCGCCTGCAACTCTTTGTGCAGGCGCGCCAGTTCCAGGCGCATCTGCACTCGCAGGGCTGCGTCGAGGTTGGACAGCGGTTCGTCGAACAGGAAGATTTTCGGGTTGCGCACGATGGCACGACCGATCGCCACGCGCTGGCGCTGGCCGCCGGACAATTGCTTGGGCTTGCGCTCGAGCATCGGCCCCAGTTCGAGGATACGCGCCGCTTCGTTGACCTTCTTCTCGACGTCGGCTTTGGGCACGCCGGCCAGATCAAGGGCGAAGGACATGTTCTTGCGCACGCTCATGTGGGGGTACAGGGCGTAGGTCTGGAACACCATCGCCAGGTCGCGCTTGGCCGGGCTGACTTCAGTAATGTCCCGGCCATCCAGTTCGATGGTGCCGTCGCTGACCTCTTCCAGGCCGGCGATCAGTCGCAGCAGCGTGGACTTGCCGCAGCCCGACGGGCCGACGAAAACCACGAACTCGCGGTCGTTCACCTCAAGGTCGATGCCCTTGATGATGGAGAAACCTTCGAAACCCTTTTGCAGATTCTTGATTTTCAGGTTGGCCATGATGATGGGCCTCCACTTCTGATTATTGTGTAGGGCGCGTTACTTCACCGCGCCGAAGGACAAACCACGCACCAGCTGTTTCTGGCTGATCCAGCCAAAAATCAGGATCGGCGCGCAGGCCAGGGTCGAGACGGCCGACAATTTGGCCCAGAACAAACCTTCCGGACTTGAATAGGAGGCGATCAGCGCTGTCAGCGGGGCGGCCTTGGAGGAGGTGAGGTTCAGCGACCAGAACGCCTCGTTCCAGCACAGGATCAGCGACAGCAACACGGTGGACGCCAGGCCGCCCTTGGCGATCGGCAGCAGCACGCGGACCATTTCCTGCCAGAGCGTGGCGCCATCCAGACGTGCCGCTTCGAGGATGTCGCGAGGGATGTCCTTGAAGTAGGTGTAAATCATCCAGACCACGATAGGCAGGTTGATCAAGGTGTAGATAATGATCAGCGCGATCCGCGTGTCCAGCAGGCCAAATTGCTTGGCCAGCAGGTAGATCGGCATCAGCACACCCACCGGTGGCAACATTTTTGTAGAGAGCATCCACAGCAACGTGCCTTTGGTGCGCTGGGTTTCATAGAACGCCATGGAGTAGGCCGCCGGCACCGCGATCAGCAGGCACAGGGCGGTGGCACTGAAGGAAATCACCACCGAATTCCAGGCGAAGCTGAAGTAATTGCTGCGCTCGTTGATGTGCAGGTAATTCTCCAGGGTCGGCGCGAAGATGAACTGCGGCGGCGTGGCGAACGCGTCGATTTCGGTCTTGAAGCTGGTCAGCACCATCCAGAAGATCGGAAAGAAGATCACGATCGCGATGGCCCAGGCCAGCGTGCCCAGCAACAGGCTTTGCAGGCGACGGGATTGTTGAAGAGTCATGGCGACGGCCTCAATGCTTGTCGGTGAGGTTTTTGCCGATCATCCGGACCAGGATGATTGCGGCGATGTTGGCAATGACCACGGCAATCAGGCCACCGGCCGACGCCATGCCGACGTCGAACTGCACCAGCGCCTGGTTGTAGATCAGGTACGCCAGGTTGGTGGAGGCGTAGCCGGGGCCACCGTTGGTGGTAGTGAAGATCTCGGCGAACACCGACAACAGGAAAATTGTCTCGATCATCAGCACCACGGCAATCGGCCGGGCCAGGTGCGGCAGGGTCAGGTGCCAGAAGATCGCGATGGGGCCGGCACCGTCCAGGCGGGCGGCTTCTTTCTGTTCCTGGTCCAGCGACTGCATGGCCGTCATCAGGATCAGGATCGCGAAGGGCAGCCATTGCCAGCTGACGATGATAATGATCGACAACAGCGGGTAATGGGCCAGCCAATCCACCGGCTGGGCGCCGAACAGCTTCCAGACCGAGGCGAGGATGCCCGACACGGGGTGGAAGATCAGGTTTTTCCAGATCAGCGCACCGACCGTGGGCATGATGAAGAACGGCGAGATCAGCAGCACACGGACGATGCCGCGACCGAAAAACTCACTGGCCTCCAGCAGCGCGCTGATCAATACCCCGAGGACAATGCTGATCAACAGCACGCTGCCCACCAGCAGCAGGGTATTGGTGGCGCCGGGCATGAAACCCGAGTCGGTCAGGAAATAGGTGAAGTTCTCCAGCCCGACGAATTCGTTTTCGCCGGGGTAGAGCAGGTTGTAGCGGATCATCGAGAAGTAGACGGTCATGCCCAGCGGCACGATCATCCACAGCAGCAACAAGGCCACCGAAGGGCTGACCAGGAACCAGCCGGGGTTGGCCAGGCGGATCTTGCGCACCGGCGGCGGAGCGATCTCGATGGGGGCTTTGGCGGTTGTAGTTGAGCTATTCATGGCATTGAACCGATTTTTTCGGGGCCTACAGAAATCCCCTGTGGGAGCGGGCTTGCTCGCGAATAGGGCGGCACATCCAACATCAATGTGACTGACAGATCGCTTTCGCGAGCAAGCCCGCTCCCACAAAAGGGCAGAGCGGCGACGTGGATTACTTGGGATACCCGGCGCGTTTCATCTCGCGTTCGGTGGTGGACTGCGCGGCGGTCAACGCCTGGTCCACGGTCTGCTGGCCGGTCAGCGCGCCCGAGAAGAATTTGCCCACCTGGGTGCCGATGGCCTGGAATTCGGGGATGGTCACCAACTGAATGCCGATGTAGGGCACAGGCTTGAGGGTAGGGGCTTTCGGGTCGGCGACTTTCAACGATTCCAGCGTCACTTTGGCAAACGGCGCGGCCTTCATGTATTCGTCGCTGTAGGTCGAAGTGCGGGTGCCCGGTGGTACGTTGGCAATGCCGTCGGTCTTGGCGACCAATTGGTTGTACTCCTTGGACGTTGCCCAAGTGGTAAAGACCTTGGCCGCGTCCTTGGCTTTGGAGCTGGTCGGGATGGCCAGGGACCAGGAGTACATCCACGAGGTGCCTTTGTCGGTTTTCTCGTGGGGGGCGAAGGTAAATCCGACGTGATCGGCCACCTTGCTCTGGGTCTTGTCGGTCACGAACGAGCCGGCGACGCTGGCGTCCACCCAGATGGCGCACTTGCCGCTGTTGAACAGCGCCAGGTTTTCGTTGAAACCGTTACTGGAAGCACCTGGCGGGCCGGATTTCTTCATGTTGTCGATATAGAAGTTCAGGGCATCCTTCCACTCCGGTCCGTTGAACTGCGGCTGCCACTTCTCATCGAACCAGCGCGCGCCAAAGCCGTTGGCCAGGGTCGTGACCAGCGCCATGTTCTCGCCCCACCCGGCCTTGCCCCGCAGGCACAGGCCATATTGCTCCTTGGATTTGTCGGTGAGCTTTTGCGCGAATTCACCGATCTGGGTCCAGGTCGGGTGTTCGGGCATGGTCAGCCCGGCGTTCTTGAACAGGTCCGTGCGGTAATAGGTGATCGAGCTTTCGGCATAGAACGGCAGGGCGTACAGCGAGCCCTTGACCGACAAGCCATCGCGCACGGACGGGAAGACGTCATCGAGGTCGTAGGAGGCCGGCAGGTCTTTCATCGGCTCCAGCCACCCCTTGGCACCCCAGAGTGCGGCTTCGTACATGCCAATGGTCAGCACGTCGAACTGTCCGCCTTGGGTGGCGATGTCGGTAGTCAGGCGTTGGCGCAGCACGTTTTCTTCAAGCACCACCCAATTGAGCTTGATGTCCGGATGCTCGGCCTCGAAGGTTTTCGAGAGCTTTTGCATGCGGATCATGTCGCTGTTGTTGACGGTGGCAATGGTGAGGGTCTCTGCGCCGAAGCTGACGCTGCTGAGGGTCATGCAGGTGGAGACAAGCAGAACTTTTACCGAAGGTTTCATCGCGCACTCCTTTTCCGCGCCCGAAGGCCGCAGAAGGACAGTTATTGTTTTTGTGTCTTCCGGATGAAGGGAAGAATGTGCGCTGATTACAGCCTTCTATGGACGGCGTGACAAATCATCCGTCGCACTTTGACTGATACTTTTTTGCACTGAAGAGGGTGAGGGGCAATCGAAGAACCCTGTGGCGAGGGAGCTTGCTCCCGCTGGGGCGCGTAGCGGCCCTTGTTTTTTAGGTCTGCTGCGCAGCCCAGCGGGAGCAAGCTCCCTCGCCACAGAGGCGGTGTGTCAGGGCAAAAAGGTCAGCCCTGATTCTGCTCGGTCAACCGCTGCACCGCCAGCCGCCGGTAGTGGGACGGGGTCATGCCCTTGAGCTGCTGGAAGCGCCGGTTGAAGTTGGAGATGTTGTTGAAGCCCGATTCAAAACACACGTCCGTCACCGGTTTGTCGCCGTCGGCCAGCAGTTCGCAGGATTTGCTGATGCGCAGGCGATTGACGAATTCGATGAAGCAGCGGCCAGTGGCCTGTTTGAACACCCGGCTGAAATAGGTGGGTTTCATGCCCAGGTGCTCGGCGACTTCTTCCAGGGGCAGTTCCCGGGCGTAATGGGCAAAGATGTAGTCCACCGCACGGTTGGTGCGGTCGATGCTGTGCTCGTCCGCCGTTTGCGGGGCGTTCGTGCCGGACAGCAGTTGGTAGTCATCCGTGGCGGCCAGCAGCTCCATCAGGATGAAAAAGTGCCCCAGGCGGCTCATGCCCTGGGAGTCGGCAATGCGCTGCATCAGGGTCATGGCCTGGCGGATGGTGCGCTTGCAACGGAACTCGATGCCGTATTGGGCGCGTTCGAGTAACGGCGCGACCGTCTTGAGCTCGGCGAATACCTGATGGCCGCTTTCGAACAACTCGTCGGTGAAGTTCACCAGCATGTCACGCTTGGGCACCACTTCGTCCTCCGCCACCTGGCTGATCCAGTTGTGGGGCAGGTTGGGGCCGGTGAGAAACAACGACTGGGGGTAGAAGTTGCCGATGTAGTCGCCAATGAACACCTTGCCGGAACTGGCGACGATCAGGTGCAGCTCATATTCCTTGTGGAAATGCCAACGCACCAGCGGGCAGGGGAAACCGTGCTGGCGGTAGATGATGGACAGCCCGTTATGGTCGTCCATCAACTCGTAGGAAGGGTCGGTGACTCTGGCTGTTCGGGTCATGGGCCTGGCGCTTTTATTATTATCGCCGCTGAATAATGCCCCCTTCGCCAGGCAGGTGCCACCCTGGTGCCTAACCGTTGCGGTTTTTTTCTTCGATCCACTGGGACATGTATTGGGTGCTTTTGTGCTGGTGGTGACGCAGCATGCTGCCGGTGAAATTGTCCCGGCGTCGTTGCGCCAGGTCCGCCCGGCAAGCGTTGAGGCTGTCGATCAGCGCTGGCCCATGGACCTGTCGCCGGTAGCGGCTCGCCAACAGCGACAGGCCTGCGTCCCGAGCCTGAGCCCAGCGCTCCGGGTCGCTGTACAACTGCACGGCCTCGCGGGCGATGGCTTCGGCACTCTGGGCGATCGCCCCGGGCCAGGGCAGGTCGCCGTGCATGGCTTCGGCCCCCACGGGCGTGGTGACGTTGGGGGTGCCGCAGAGCATGGCGTCGATCAGCTTGCCTTTGATACCCGCACCGAAACGTAATGGTGCCAGGCAGATGCGTGCGGCCGACATGACCTGCAAGGCGTCTTCGGCCCAGTTCATGATGTGAAAGCCTTGGGCCGGGTTGTGCAGCGCGGCGGCCTTCGGCGGCGTATAGGCGCCGTACAAGTGCAGTTGCGCGCCGGGCAGTTGTTGGCGGATCAGCGGCCAGATGGCGTTTTTCATCCAGAGCACGGCGTCCCAGTTCGGCGCGTGGCGAAAGTTGCCAATGCTCAGGAAATGCGCCCGGTCCGCGAATGGCACCGGCGGGTCGCTGGGCAGGTCCAGCATCAACGGGCACCAATGCAGCAGGTTGCGGGGCAGCTTGAAGTGCTCCACCAACAGTTCGATTTCAACCTCGGACACCATCAGGTTGAGGTCGCAGCGGTACAGCGCGGCGATTTCCCGCTTGGCCAGGTCGGTATCGGCCATTCGTTGGAATTCCTCGTCCAGGGCCGGGGCGAAGAGGTCGCTGAAATTCTCGCTCGCGTCATCGCGCTTCAGGCGCTCCTTCAGGCGCTGATGCCGGGCGTGGCGCAGGCTTTGCAGGTCGGAGGTCTCCAGCACCCGCAGGGCACCGGGGCAGTGCTTCTCGACCCGCCAGCCGAATTGTTCTTCCATCATGAACTGGTCGAACAGCACGATGTCCGGCGCAAGAGTATGGATGAATTCGTCGAAGCTGCTGCTATTGAGTTCGATGGGCACTTCGCGGATGCCCAGCGCAACCAGGTCGGCACGCTGCTCGCCGGGGCCGGCCGGGCTGCTGAAGGTGATGTCCCAGCCTTGGCCAAGGAAGGTGTCGAGGATCTGCATGACGTGCCCACTGGCAGCCGATGAGCGTGGCTCTGGCCAGACATAGCCGATAACCAGGACCTTGGTGGCGGTGGGGTGATGCATGAGCGGGGAGTTCCTTGGTACAGATCAGGCGCCATCGGCGCGCGGGGCGCCGATAGTGACCAAGAATGCGTTCCGGCTCAAGAAAGAATGCGTTTGACCTTGTCCCGCAACTGATCGATGGAGAAGGGCTTGCCAATCACCGACATCCCTTCAGGTACATCGATGCTTTCGGCATAACCGCTGGCAAACAGCACCGGCAGTTTCGGCCGAACGAGTCGAGCCTGCTTGGCCAATTCCCGTCCGTCCATTACCGGCAGGCCGACGTCGGTCATCATCAGGGCGATGTCCTGTTGGTCGTCGTTCAAAAAAGCCAGCGCCTGCTCGCAACCGTCCGCCTCCAGCACCTGATATTCCAGCTCCTCCAGCACGTCGACGATTAACATCCGCACGATGTCGTCATCTTCGACTACCAGGATGGTGGGCTGGGTGGCGGCATTGGCGGTGGACATAGATACATTCTCAAAAGATGGGAGCGGGAGGGGGCACAAGAAAAACGGCCTCTTTCATGAGCCTCTTTTATGAGCCTCTTTTATGAGTAAATGCCGAGGCGGCACAAGTTCCCTAGGTTGTACAAGAAAGGATCTATAGTACAAGAGCTGACAAGGATAGTCGCTTCCTTGCTACAAGGCAGGCCGTCGCGGGATCTGCGCCTTTGACTCGTCAGAAAATGTGGATCCAAGCGCGGTTTTTCGGGCAAACTCCACGGTTTTCAACTGTCCACCAAGGCCCTTTTCCATGACTCCTTCGTCTTCGGTTGACGAACAAAGTTTTCGCAAACTCCTGAGCCGCAATATCAGCCTGCCGCTGGGCATGGGCGCGCTCAGCGCGGTGTTTTTCATCATCCTTATCACGTACCTGCTGTCGGTGATCCAATGGGTCGGCCACACCGACAGGGTGATCAATAACGCCAACGAAGCGCTCAAGCTGAGCGTGGACCTGGAAACCGGCATGCGCGGCTACCTGTTGAGTGGGGACGAGCATTTCCTCGACCCCTACGAAGTGGCGAAGCCACGGATCGCAGTGGCACTGGACACTTTGCTGGAATTGACAGCCGACAACCCCGTCCAGGTCGACCGCCTGCACAAGATCCAGGCACTCCAGACGGAGTGGTCCAATTACGCCCAGGGCATGATCGACCTGCAGCGCAGCAGTGGCGATTACCGGGGCGCGGTGAAGGCCGGGCGCGGTAAGCGTCTGACTGACGAAATTCGTCAGTCCTTCGAAGAGGTCGTCGAGACCGAGCAGCAGTTGCGTGCGGCGCGTAACCAGGATGTGCGCACCACGACGGTCTGGAGCATTGCCCTTTACCTGTTGTTTGTCGCGGCGGTCAGCGGATTGCTGGCCTACGTCGGTCGCCGGGACCTGTTGAGCCTGTCCGAGAGCTACAGCGCCAGCCTGAAAGTCCAGCAGCGCAGCGCTTTGCACCTGGAGAAGCAAGCTTGGCTGCGTAATGGCCAGACGCAACTGGCCGAGCAAGTCCTGGGACAACTGTCGCTGAACCTGCTGGGTCGCAACATCCTGCAGTTCTGCGCGAAATACCTGGACGTCGCTGTCGCGGCACTTTATGTGCGGGAAGAGAACGGTGTCCTCCGGCGCGTCGCCGCCTACGGCCTGTCCCGGGAGGATGAAGAACAGCAGCAGGTGATCGTCGCCGGTGAAGGCATCGCGGGCCAGGCCGTGCAACAGGGGCGCCTCATCCGCCTGGACGACGTGCCGGACGACTACCTGAAAGTCAGCTCTGGCTTGGGACAGGGCCTGCCCAACAGCGTGTTGGTGGTGCCTACAAGTGACGATGACCGGATCAACGGTGTCGTCGAACTGGGGTTCCTGCGGCCATTGACCGAGCGAGACGTCGAGCTGCTGGAGCTGATCGCCGGCAATATCGGCACCTCCATCGAGGCCGCCCGTTATCGTCAACGCTTGCAGGAAGTGCTGGCCGAAACCCAGCAGTTGAACGAGGAACTGCAAGTCCAGCAGGAAGAACTCAAGACCGCCAACGAAGAGCTGGAAGAACAGTCGCGCATCCTCAAGGAATCCCAGGCCCACCTGGAAGCCCAGCAACAGGAGCTGGAGCAGACCAATGAGCAATTGGCCGAGCAACGCGACGCCATGGACCAGAAGAACAGCGAGCTGAACCTGGCCCAGATCCAATTGGAGGAGCGCGCCGAAGAGCTGCAGCGTTCGAGCAAGTACAAATCCGAATTCCTGGCCAACATGTCCCACGAGCTGCGCACGCCCCTCAACAGCTCGTTGATCCTGTCCAAGCTGCTGGCGGAGAATTCGCAACAAAACCTCAGCGAGGAGCAGGTCAAGTTTGCCGAGTCGATCTATTCCGCCGGCAACGACCTGCTGAACTTGATCAACGACATTCTCGACATCTCCAAGGTCGAGGCCGGAAAGCTGGAAGTGCGCCCGGAAAACACTAGCGTGCAGCGTCTGGTGGAAGGGTTGCGGGATATGTTCGAGCCGTTGGCGGCTGACAAGGGCCTGAGTTTCGAGGTGCACGTGCAGCCTGATGCGCCGGCGATGCTCTACACCGACCGCCAGCGCTTGGAGCAGGTGATCAAGAACCTGCTGTCCAACGCTGTGAAGTTCACCGAGCAAGGCGCTGTCAGCCTGTCCGTGGCCGGTCAGCCGGGCTCGGGCATTGCATTCATGGTGCGCGATTCTGGAATCGGGATCGCCGCCGACCAGCAGCAAAGCATCTTCGAAGCGTTCCGCCAGGCCGATGGCACCACCAACCGTCGCTACGGCGGCACGGGCCTGGGCTTGTCGATTTCCCGGGACCTGGCCACGCTGCTGGGCGGCTCGATCTCGGTTTCCAGCGAGCCGGGGCAGGGCAGCGTCTTTACCCTGGTATTGCCGGAACGTTACGTCGAGCCCGGGGACACGCCGCTGGAGCCGATGACCTTTACCCCGACAGCCACCGCGCCAGCGCCCGTTGCACCCAAGGCCGCACCCGCGCCGCTGATCGCCGAGGTGGACACGCCGATTGCCCGATTCGCCGACGACCGTGACAAGGCACCGTTCGAAACCCGCTGCATCCTGGTGATCGAGGACGAGCCCAAGTTTGCCCGCATCCTGTTCGACCTGGCCCATGAACTCGGTTACCAATGCCTGGTGGCCCACGGTGCCGACGAAGGCTTTGACCTGGCGTTGCAACTGGCCCCCGACGCGATCCTGCTGGACATGCGCCTGCCGGACCATTCCGGGCTGACGGTGCTGCAGCGGCTCAAGGAACAGGCCCAGACCCGGCATATCCCGGTGCACGTGATTTCCGTCGAAGACCGGGTCGAAGCCGCCATGCACATGGGCGCCATCGGTTATGCCGTCAAGCCGACCACCCGCGAAGAACTCAAGGACGTGTTCGCCCGCCTGGAGGCCAAGCTGACCCAGAAGGTCAAGCGGGTGCTGCTGGTGGAGGATGATGACCTGCAACGAGACAGCATCACTCGCCTGATCGGCGACGATGACATCGAGATCACCGCCGTTGGCCTGGCCCAGCAAGCCCTGGACCTGCTGCGGACCAATGTCTACGACTGCATGATCATCGACCTCAAGTTGCCGGACATGCTCGGCAACGACCTGCTCAAGCGCATGTCCAGCGAAGACATCTGTTCGTTCCCGCCGGTGATCGTCTACACCGGGCGCAACCTGACCCGGGACGAAGAAGCCGAACTGCGCAAGTATTCCCGCTCGATCATCATCAAGGGCGCCCGTTCGCCAGAGCGTCTGCTGGACGAAGTGACACTCTTTCTGCACAAAGTCGAATCCCGGTTGTCCCATGAACGGCAGCGGATGCTCAAGACCGCCCGCAGCCGCGACAAGGTGTTCGAAGGCCGCAAGGTGCTGTTGGTGGATGACGATGTGCGCAACATCTTTGCCCTGACCAGCGCGCTGGAGGCGAAAGGGGCGATCGTGGTCATCGGCCGCAATGGTTTGGAGGCGATCGATCGCCTGAATGAGTTCGACGACATCGACCTGGTGCTGATGGATGTGATGATGCCGGAAATGGACGGTTTCGAAGCCACCGCGCTGATCCGCAAGGACCCGCGCTGGCGCAAGCTGCCCATCATCGCTGTGACGGCCAAGGCCATGAAGGATGATCAGGAGCGCTGCCTGGCGGTGGGTTCCAACGACTACCTGGCCAAGCCGATCGATCTGGATCGTCTGTTCTCGCTGATTCGCGTGTGGTTGCCGAATATGGAAAGAATTTAGTGGACCGTGACACTGACATTGAACTGCGTTTGTTGATCGAAGCGATCTACCTCAAGTACAGCTACGATTTTCGCGATTATTCCGGCGCTTCCATCAAGCGCCGGGTCCACCATGCGCTGAGCCAGTTCGAATGCAAGACCATTTCAGCCTTGCAGGAGCGCGTATTGCATGACCCGGGCGCGTTCATGCAGTTGCTGCAACTGCTGACGATCCCCGTCAGCGAGATGTTTCGCGACCCCTCGCATTTCCTGGCGATCCGCGAGGAAATCGTGCCGCTGCTCAGGACCTACCCTTCGATCAAGATCTGGATCGCCGGTTGCAGCACGGGGGAGGAGGTCTACTCCATGGCGATCCTGCTGCGCGAAGAAGGCCTGCTGGACCGCACGTTCATCTACGCCACCGACATCAACCCGCGCTCGCTGGAAAAAGCCAAGCAGGGGATCTTCTCCCTGGACAGCGTGCGCACTTATACCCAGAACTACCAGAACGCCGGTGGACGGCGGTCATTTGCCGATTACTACACCGCCGCCTACGATTATGCGATGTTCGACAAAACCCTGTGCGAGAACGTGACCTTTGCCGATCACAGCCTAGCGACTGACAGCGTTTTCTCAGAAACTCAATTAATTTCATGCCGCAATGTATTGATATATTTCAATAAAAAATTGCAAGATCGTGCGTTTGGACTGTTCCATGAGTCCCTTTGTCACCGTGGTTTCCTGGTGTTGGGCAGTAAGGAGACATTGGATTTTTCGGCTTACGGCCATCGATTCGAGCCGTTGGTCAAACAGGAACGGATCTATCGCAAGTTATGAACCAGACGAAGGACAGATCCAGGCCGGCCATCGAGGCCATTGTCGTCGGCGCATCGGCCGGCGGTGTCGAAGCATTGCTCAGGGTGTTCGGACACCTGCGCAAAGGTTTTGGCGTGCCCGTCCTGGTGGTGTTGCATTTGCCGGATGAGCGTGACAGCCAGTTGGCCTCTGTGTTCGGCCATCGTCTGGCGGTGCCGGTAGAAGAAGCCCGGGACAAGCAGGACATCGCCCCGGGCACCTTGTACGTCGCCACGCCCGGTTATCACTTGTCGGTCGAGGCCGACCGCAGCCTGTCGTTGAGCCTGGAGGCCCCCGTACACCATTCGCGACCGTCCATCGACGTGCTGTTTGAATCGGCCGCCGATGTCTACGGCGAGACGTTGCTGGCCGTGGTGCTGACCGGTGCCAACGACGATGGCGCCCGGGGCCTGGCGAGGGTCAAGGCCCTGGGCGGGATCACGGTGGTCCAGGATCCCGTGGAAGCCCAGGTCTCGACCATGCCCGAAGCGGCGCTGGCCCTGCACGAGCCCGACCATATCCTCACTTTGCAAGGCATCGGCCAGTTGCTGGCCGGGCTGGAATGAACCACATGCCAAGAGATATTCAAGCCAAACTGCTGATCGTCGACGATCTGCCTGAGAATCTGTTGGCCCTGGAAGCATTGATCAGGGGAGACGACCGCGAGGTCTTCAAGGCCCTGTCGGCGGACGAAGCGCTGTCCCTGCTGCTGCAACACGACTTCGCCCTGGCCATCATCGATGTGCAGATGCCGGAGATGAACGGTTTCGGGCTGGCCGAGCTGATGCGCGGCACGGAAAAGACCCGCAGCATCCCGATCATTTTCGTCAGCGCCGCCGGGCGTGAGCGCAACTATGCCTTCACCGGTTATGAAAATGGCGCGGTGGACTTCCTGCACAAGCCGCTGGACACCCAGGCCGTCAAGAGCAAGGTCAATGTGTTCGTCGAGCTGTATCGCCAACGAAAGGCCATGAAGGAACAAGTCGTGGCCCTCGAACAGAGTCGTCGCGAGCAGGAGATCCTGTTGCAGCAGCTCGAGGCCACCCGTGGCGAGCTGGAACAGGCGGTGCGCATGCGAGACGACTTCATGTCCATCGTCGCCCACGAGGTGCGCACGCCCCTCAATGGCCTCATCCTCGAGACCCAACTGCGCAAGATGCACCTGGCCCGGGACAATGCCGCCGCCTTCAGCCTGGACAAGGTGCGCGCGATGGTCGAGCGCGACGAGCGCCAGATCAAGAGCCTGATCCGGCTGATCGAGGACATGCTGGATGTGTCGCGGATTCGTACCGGCAAGCTGTCGATCCGGCCGACCCGCTTCAACCTGACGGCATTGGTGGAAAACCTGCTGCGCAACTTCCAGCCGCAGATCGCCGTGGCCGAGTGTTCGTTGACGTGCATGGTCGAGCCGGCGGTGGAGGGGCTTTGGGACGAGTTTCGCATTGAGCAGGTGGTCTCGAACCTGTTGACCAATGCGCTGCGCTACGGCGGCAAGGGGCCGATCGAAGTGCGCGTCTACAAGACCTCCGATCACGCCTGCATCGAGGTCCAGGACCACGGCATCGGCATCAGCGAGGAGAACCAGGAACGTATCTTCCAGCAGTTCGAGCGCGTATCGTCCAAGGCCGCCGCCTCGGGGCTCGGGCTGGGGCTGTTCATTTCCGAGCAGATCGTCACGGCCCATGGCGGGACGATCACGGTGGACAGTCGGCTCAATGAAGGGGCGTTGTTTCGTGTTTGCCTGCCCTTGCAGAAAACTGTCTTGGACAAAACCGCCGAACAGACGCAACCTCTGAGAGACCCCAAGGTCGTATCAGCAGCTATTGATCGAACAAAGGCTTCTCATGAGTGAAGATGCGCAAGATGTTGTATTGATCGTCGAGGATGACCCGTCGATCCTGATGGTGCTGTCGGCCTACCTGTCGAGCGAGGGATACCGGGTGCTGCAAGCCGAAAGCGGCGCCCAGGCGTTCGAGATCCTGGCGAGCAAGCCGCATCTGGACATGATGATTACCGACTTCCGCCTGCCGGGCGGTATCTCTGGGGTGCAGATTGCCGAACCCGCAGTCAAGTTGCGCCCCGAGCTGAAGGTGATTTTCATCAGTGGCTACGCGCAGGAAGTGCGCGACACGGACAGTCCGATTACCCACAAGGCACCGATCCTGGAAAAGCCGTTCGACCTGGATGAACTGCAACGCATCATGCAGTCGATGTTGTCGTAGGCAGGAGACATCCCGGCAGATCAGGCGCCCCCCTGTGGCGAGGGAGCTTGCTCCCGCTGGGGTGCGGAGCGCCCCCAAAACCCGGCACCTCGATGTGTCAGGTTCATTGAGTCGAATTTATTGGGGCTGCTTCGCAGCCCAGCGGGAGCAAGCTCCCTCGCCACACTGTGTGTAATGCCCAAGCTCAAACAGCGCTCATCACCTCAAACCTGGATCATTTCCCGCACCTTCGCCGTCAACAAGTCAAACGTGAACGGCTTGGTGATCATCTGCATCCCCGGGTCAAGGAAGCCGCCGCGCACCGCCGCATGCTCGGCGTAGCCGGTGATGAACAGCACCCGCAGGTCCGGGCGGACCTGCCGGCCGATCTCCGCCAGTTGCCGACCATTCATGCCGGGCAGGCCAACGTCGCTGATCAGCAGGTCGATGCGCTGGCTTGACTGGAGGATCGGCAACGCGCCGTTGGCGTCGGCCGCTTCCACAAAGGCATAGCCCAACTCGCTTAATACCGCGCTCACCAACACCCGCACCGCCGGATCGTCCTCGACGATCAGCACGGTCTCGCCATCCTGCGCATACGGCGCGTGCTGGGTGGCAACCTGGGGCTCGTGAATTTCTTCCCCGACGAAGCGTGGCAGGTAGAGGTTCACGGTGGTGCCTATGTCGACTTCGCTGTCGATGGTCACATGGCCACGGGATTGCTTGCTGAAGCCATAAATCATCGACAGGCCCAGCCCGGTGCCCTGGCCGATCGGCTTGGTGGTGAAGAACGGATCGAAAGCGCGACTGATCACCGCTTCGGGCATGCCGCAACCGGTGTCCTGCACACTCAGCACCACATAGTCACCGGGCGCGAGGTTGGGGTAGGCCTCGGTGAAGTCGGCATCCAAGTGCCGATTGCGAGTCTGCACCACCAGGTTGCCGCCGTTGGGCATGGCATCCCTGGCGTTGAGCACTAGGTTGAGCAGGGCGCTTTCCAGTTGATTGGGGTCGGCTTCGGCGACCCATAGTTGTTCGTCCAGTTGCATGTCCAGGCGAATGCTTTCGTTGAGGCTGCGCTGCAGCAGTTCGCCCATGGACAGCACCAGGGTATTCATCTGGACCGCCTTGGAGTCCAGCGATTGCCGCCGGGAGAACGCCAGCAGGCGATGGGTCAGGCCGGCGGCGCGGTTGGCCGAGGTCACGCCCAGGTCGATCAGGCTGTCCAGATCCTCGGTACGGCCCCGGGCCAGGCGACGGCGCAACAGTTCGAGGCTGCCGATGATCCCGGTGAGCATGTTGTTGAAGTCATGGGCGATGCCGCCGGTCAGTTGGCCCACCGCTTCCATTTTCTGCGACTGGCGCAGGGCTTCTTCGTTGTGGCGCAACTGGGCGGTACGCTCTTCCACCTGCTGTTCGAGGGTTTCGAGGGTGGTTTGCAGGCGCAGTTCGCTGTTGCTGAGATCGATCAGGCGGTCGCGGGCTTCGTACTGCCTTCGACGCCCGCGCAGGGCGGTGGTGACCAAGCTGATCAGCGTAACGGGGTGGAAAGGACGCTCGAGGAACGTCACGTTGCCCAACTGCATGCCGATCCGCGCCGCCGGGTTCTGTTCCGGCCCACCGTGATGGGTCAGCAAGACAATGGGCAGGTCGGACCAGGCGGGCTGCTGCTCGATTTGCAGGAACAGCGTTTCCAGGTCAGGCCCGACCAAGGCCTCCGACGAGATCACCAGCAGGCCGGCACCGCTTTCCAGCTCTTCGCATAAATGACCCAGGTGGCGACAGATGAGGCCGGCAAAACCGGCTTCATTGAGGATCATCAGGGCAATCTGGCTGTCCCGTCCCAGCGGCGCGAGAATCAGCGCCCGCTCGGACAGGGGCTCGGCCAGCGTCACCGGTGTTCATCCTTGAGCAGCGGGTTGCTCTCGCCCATGTAGGTGGGGACCCCGCGCAAGACACCCTGGAATGCTTCCAGTGGTTCGCCAATGGTCATGCCCGAGCCGCTGATGCGGTATTCGCGGATGGTCGACTCGTGGCTGCCGGTGCGTTTCTTGATGATGGAAATGGCCCGGCGAACCTTGCCCAGTGCTTCGAAATAACGCAACAGAATCACCGTGTCGGCCAGGTAAGTAATGTCCACCGGGGCCTGCATGTCGCCGACCAGGCCGTGCTGGGCGACGGTCATGAAGGTCGCCGCGCCCTTGCGGTTGAGATAGAGCAGCAATTCATGCATGTGCAGCACCAGGGCGTTCTCTTCCGGCATCGCCGCCTGGTAGCCGTTGATGCTGTCGATGACCACGGTCTTGATGTCTCCTTCATCGACGCAGCGACGTACGCGGTGGGAGAACTCGCCGGGGGACAGCTCGGCGGCGTCCACCTGTTCGATCAGCAGGTTGCCGGTTTTTTGCAAGGCCTGCAGGTCGATGCCGATGTTTTTCATGCGCTCGAACAGCAAGCCCAACTCTTCATCGAAGATGAACAGCGCGGCCTTCTCGCCACGATGCACGGCGGCGGCGGCGAAAATCATCGCGATCAGCGACTTGCCAGTTCCCGCTGGCCCCAGGATCAACGTGCTGGAGCCGGTCTCGATGCCGCCGCCCAGCAGCAGGTCCATTTCGCCGATGCCGCTGGAGAGTTGTTGGCGCAGGTACTGGCCGCGGTGTTCGGCGGCCACCAGGCGCGGGAACACGTGCACGCCGTCGCCCATGATGGTGAAGTCATGGAAACCGCCGCGGTATTTCTGCCCGCGATACTTGACCACCCGGACCCGCCGCCGTTCGGCGCCATAGTTGGGGGTCAGTTCTTCCAGGCGCACCACGCCGTGGGCGACGCTGTGCACGGTTTTGTCCAGGGATTCGGTGGTCAAGTCGTCGAGCAACAGGACCGTGGCGTCGTAGCGCACGAAATAATGCTTGATCGCCAGGATCTGGCGACGGTAGCGCAGGGAGCTTTGCGCCAGCAGGCGGATCTCCGACAGGCTGTCGAGCACTACACGGGTCGGCTTGAACCGTTCGACCACTTCGAAGATCTGCCGGGTCGCTTCGCCCAGCTCCAGGTCCGAGGAGTACAGCAGGCTTTGCTGGTGCTCGGCATTGAGCAGGCTTTCGGGCGGGGTCAGCTCGAAAATATGAATGTTCTCATCCAAGGTCCAGCCGTGGGAGGCCGCGCCCTGACGCAGTTCACGCTCGGTTTCCGAGAGCGTGATGTACAACGAGCGCTCGCCAGCCTTGGCGCCGGCCAACAGAAAATGCAGCGCGACCGTGGTCTTACCGGTCCCCGGTTCCCCTTCGAGGAGGAACACATGGCCGCGGGACAAACCACCGGAGAGGATATCGTCCAGACCCTCAATACCGGTGGCGGCTTTTGCACTGATCAACTCGTTAGATGTAGACAAAAATAGCCCTCTCATGACTAGGGAAGTAGGCAGCAGGCGGGGTAACGCCTGAAATCGACTGCCTGAACACTTGACCTTTGGCGGTGATGGCGGTTCCGCTTACATCGACAAAACGCGGGGTACTGCACAACTTTTCGGTATGCGACGACGGCCCACAGACCCATGCTAGTCAGCTAAGCGAAATGAAGCCGAGCAGTCATCCTGTGGCGAGGGAGCTTGCTCCCGCTGGGTCGCGAAGCGGCCCTGTCTTGGGGCTGCTGCGCAGCCCAGCGGGAGCAAGCTCCCTCGCCACGGATTGTGTGTTTGCCCAAGGTTCCACTTAACGGCTAGTCCGCCTACAAACCCTGTTGCAGGGCCGGGTCATCGGGGTTCAGCTGTTCCAGTTGCGCCAACAGGATCTGAACGTTCTGCAACTGGCCGGTCTCCTTCCAATAGTTGATCAGCAACACCCGGGCCTTGCGGTCGGCGGGGTAGCGCTGGACGATTTCCTGCAACTGTTTCTGCGCGGCTTCCACTTCCTGTTCAGCATGCAGGGTGGTTGCCAGGTCATAGCGGTAATGCCGGTTTTCGGGTTCCAGTTCCACGGCTTTTGCCAGGCCGAGTACGGCATACTCGCTCTGGCCGTGTTGCAGCAGCCACATGCCCAGCGCATGTTGCAGATAAGCCGACGCTGGCTGGGTTTGCAACTGTCGGGCGAGTAATTGTCGGGCGGCTTCGCCCTGGCCCTGTTTGTCCAGCACTTCGATCTGCATGACCAGCGCCGGCAGGTTGTCCGGTTGCAGGCGCAAGGCCTGCTCAAGGGCCAATTGGGCTTTCTTCAATTCGGCGTTGTGCAGGTGCAGCCGGGCGAGTTGGTAGTGGGACTGAGCGGTTTTCGGGCCGTCTTCGAGCATTTGCTCCCAAGTGTCGATGGCGATCTGCATCGCGCCGAAATACAAGCCGAGATCATCTGGCGACAGGCCCAGCAGCGCGTTCACGGCGGCGAACCGGACGTTCGGGTCGTCATCGTCCAGAAGCGGGCCGAGCAACAGGCTGCGTTGGCCTGTCGGGACCAGCCCGACGACGCTGCCAATGGCGGCCCGGCGCACGTCCGGCGACTCGCTGTGCAGGTCGGCGTCCGCCAGTTTCAGGGCTTGGGGGCTGGGGTAGTTGGACAGTTCGGCGTGCAGCCACACGCGGCGCTTGGGCGAGAGATCCGGACGTCCCAGTTGCTGGTAAAGCATCCGCGCCGCCCCCGGCTGTCCGTTGCGGGCGCTTTCCAAGGCTTCGCTGTAGCCACGCTTGATTGCCTCGGGGATCTGCGGCGTGGTGCTGCGCAGCCACACCGCGACAAGACCGATCAACAACAGGACACAGAGGCTGAGGAGCAGATAGCGGCGGCGAGGCGAGGGCATGCAGGGAATCCATTACCAGAAGCGTGAAATGCCGCAAGCTTCGGTCAGGTGGCGGCCTGAGTCAAACCTTGTGAGTTATGCGCATTTAACCCTGTGGGAGCGGGCTTGCTCGCGAAGGCGGCTGCACCTTCGACATATCTTCAAGCTGATCCACCGCTTTCGCGAGCAAGCCCGCTCCCACAGTAGAGCAGCGGTGAACCTCTTGTTCAATATCTCCCCAGGGGCCGGGACTAGTAACAGCCGAAAAAAAGCCCCGCGTCCAAATGAGACGCGGGGCAAAAATTTGGCTGGTTGCGGCCAACCAAAGGAGCTCGGTTGAGCCGGGCGGGTCAATTGCTGGCGACGGTTTCCGGTTGCCAGCCGCCACCCAGGGCCTTGTAGATCGCGACGATGCCGCGGTACAGCTCCACTTCGGCCTGGGCCTGGGTGTCTTCGGCCGCCAGGCGTTCACGTTGGGCGTCGAGCAGCACGAGGAAATCCACGGTGCCTTCGCGGTAGCGAATCTCTGCCAGGTCGGCGGCGGCGCGGCTCGATTCGCTCTGGCGGATCAGCGAGATCAGCCGCTGCTGACGCTTGCCATAGTCACTGAAGGCATTTTCCGACTCTTCCAGGGCCAGCAGCACTTGCTGTTCGTAGTTCGCCAGGGCACCGTCCGCCTCGGCGTCGGCACCGCGCAAGCGCGCCCGCACGCTGCCCAGGTCGAAAGCGGCCCAGGTAATGCTCGGGCCCAGCGCCCAGGCGTTGGCGGCAGAGGAACCGATCTGCGAACCGCGTCCGGCGGTGAAACCGAGGAAACCGCTCAAGCTGACCCGTGGGAACAGGTCGGCCTTGGCCACGCCGATGCGCGCCGTGGCGGCGGCCAGTTGGCGTTCGGCACTGAGGATGTCCGGGCGCCGTTGCAGCAGTTCACCCGGGTCGCCGATGGGCAGGGCCTTGGCGATAGCCGGCAACTGTTTCGGGCCCAGGTCGACGCTGAGTTTGTCCGGGCGTTCGCCCAACAGCGTGGCGATACGATTGCGTTGGCGCGCCTGCTCGGCCTGCAGCTGTGGCACGCTGGCTTCCACCGAGGCCAGGCGCGCATCGGCACGGACCACGTCGAGCTGATCGCCGACGCCGGCATCACGCAGGCTTTCGGTGATCTTGCGCGAATCCTGCTGGTTCTTCAGGTTGGCCAGGGCGATCTTTTCCCGCAGTTGTGCGCCGCGCAGTTGACCATAGGCATCCACCAGCTCGGCGATCATCGTCACCTGCAACTGATAGAGATCGGCTTCGATCGCCTGTTGATCGGCATCGGTGGCTTCCAGGTTGCGCTGGATGCGCCCGAACAAATCCAGTTCCCAGGCCATGTCCAGGCCCAGGTCGTAACGCTCGGAGTTGACCCGCTCGTCAGTCTGCCCCATCGGGTTCTGGCCTTTGCCCAGTTCGCTGCTGGCACGGCTGGTAATGGTCGGCATGGCGTCATTGCTGGCGTCATCGCGAATCGCCCGTGCGGCCCGCAAGCGGGCGAAGGCCACGCGCAACTCGCGGTTGCCGTCCAGGGAACGGGTCACCAACGCGTTGAGGGTCGGGTCGTCGAACTGCTGCCACCAGACGCCTTCGAAACGGGCGCGGTCGAAGTTCTTCTGGCCGGCGGCGCCGTCGGTGGCGGTGGTGATATTCGCCGCCTCCGTTTGTGGTGCCTTGTAGTCCGGGCCTACGGCACAGGCACTCAATGCCAGGACCAGCAAGCTCGGCACGAACGCTTTCAAACTCATTGTTGCGCCTCCAGTTTCAAAGCCCGGGCCGCCTTGCGGGCCTCGCTGCGTTCGACGAAGTTGCGGATCAGTACATAGAAGACGGGGGTGAGCAGCAGGCCGAAGAAGGTCACGCCGAGCATCCCGGAGAACACCGCCACACCCATGGCATGGCGCATTTCCGCACCGGCGCCGCTGGAGAACACCAGGGGCACCACGCCCATGATGAAGGCGAAGGAGGTCATCAGGATCGGCCGCAGACGCAGGCGGCACGCTTCGAGGACCGCCGCCAGCGGGTTCATGCCTTCGAGCTGTTTATCCTTGGCGAACTCGACGATCAGAATCGCGTTCTTGCAGGCAAGCCCCACCAGTACGATCAAACCGATCTGGGTAAAGATGTTGTTGTCGCCACCGGAGAGGATCACCCCGGTAATCGCCGACAGCAGGGTCATCGGTACGATCAGGATCACCGCCAATGGCAGGCTCCAGCTTTCGTACTGTGCCGCGAGCACCAGGAACGCCAGCAGTACGCAGAGCGGGAACACGAACAGCGCGGTGTTGCCCGAGAGGATCTGCTGGTACGTCAGGTCGGTCCACTCGTACGTCATGCCGTTGGGCAGTTCGTCCTTGAGCAGTTTCTCAATGGCTTTCTCGGCCTGGCCGGAGCTGTAGCCCGGGGCGGCAGCACCGTTGATTTCAGCAGTGATGAAGCCGTTGTAATGCATCACGCGGTCTGGCCCCGAGGTGTCGCTGACCTTGATGAAGGTCGCCAGCGGGATCATCTCGCCACGGTTGTTGCGCACCTTGAGCTGGCCGATCTGGTCCGACTCGAGACGGAACTGTTGCTCGGCCTGGACGTTGACCTGGTAGGTACGGCCGAAGCGGTTGAAGTCGTTGGCATACAACGAACCCAGGTAGATCTGCAGGGTGTCGAAGATGTCGCTGACGGCCACGCCGTGGGTCTTGGCTTTTTCACGGTCGATGGCGGCATCGACCTGGGGTACGTTCACGGTGTAGCTGGTAAACAACCCGGCCAGTTCCGGCACGCTGCGGCTCTTGGTGATGATGTTCATGGTTTCTTTGTACAGCTCGTCGTAGCCCAGGTTGCCCCGGTCTTCGATCTGCAGGCGGAAACCACCGATCGTGCCCAGGCCCTGTACCGGCGGCGGCGGGAAGATCGCCATGTAGGCTTCCTGGATCTCCGAGTACTTGCCGTTCAAGGCACCGGCGATGGCGCCGGCCGACATGCTCGGGTCCTTGCGCTCATCGAAGGGCTTGAGGGTCACGAACACGATGCCGGCGTTCGGGCTGTTGGTGAAACCGTTGATCGACAGGCCCGGGAAGGCCACGGCGCTTTCAACGCCCGGTTGCTTGAGCGCCAGGTCGGACATGCGCTTGATCACATCTTCGGTGCGATCCAGGCTCGCGGCGTCCGGCAGTTGAGCGAAGGCCACCAGGTATTGCTTGTCCTGGCCGGGCACGAAGCCGGTCGGGGTAGTGGAAAAACCGAAGAACGTCAGCACCATCAGGCCTGCATAAAGTACCAGGGCGATGCCGCTGCTGCGGATAACCCGCGCGACGGTGCCCACGTAGCCATGGCTGGCGCGCTCGAAGAAGCGGTTGAATGGACGGAACAACCAGCCGCCGAAGAGCTTGTCGAGGAACTTGGAGAAACGGTCCTTGGGCGCGTCATGGCCTTTGAGCAATACGGCAGCCAGGGCAGGGGACAGGGTCAGGGAGTTGATCGCCGAGATCACCGTGGAGATGGCAATGGTCAGGGCGAACTGTTTATAGAACTGACCGGTCAAGCCACTGATGAACGCCGCCGGAACGAAGACCGCGCACAGCACCAGGGCGGTGGCGATGATCGGGCCGGTCACTTCGCCCATGGCGCGCTTCGTCGCCTCCACGGGGGTGAGGCCCAGTTCGATGTTTCGCTCGACGTTTTCCACCACCACGATGGCGTCGTCCACCACGATACCGATCGCCAGGACCAGGCCGAACAGTGACAGGGCGTTCAACGAGAAGCCGAACAGGTGCATCACCGCAAACGTACCGATCAGCGAAACCGGCACCGCCACCAACGGAATGATCGAGGCGCGCCAGGTCTGCAGGAACAGGATCACCACCAGCACCACGAGGATCAGGGCTTCGAACAGGGTGTGGACCACCGCTTCGATGGAGCCGCGGACGAAGATCGTCGGGTCATAGACGATGCTGTAGTCCATCCCGGCCGGGAAGCCTTTCTTCAGCTCATCCATCTTCTCGCGAACGTCATTGGAGATCTGGATGGCGTTAGAGCCGGGACGCTGGAAGATCGGGATCGCCACCGCTGGTTGGTTGTCCAGCAGCGAACGCAAGGCGTACTGGCTGGAGCCCAGTTCGACCCGAGCGATGTCCTTCAGGCGAGTGATCTCACCGTTGGCGCCGGAACGAATGATGATGTTCTCGAACTCTTCCTCATTGACCAGGCGCCCCTGGGTGTTGATCGACAGCTGGAAGGCCTGGGCATTCGGCGCCGGCGGCGCACCCAGGGCACCGGCCGCCACTTGACGGTTCTGCTCACGGATCGCGGTGACCACGTCGGTGGCGGTCAGGTTGCGCGAGGCGGTCTTGTTCGGATCCAGCCAGACGCGTAGGGAATAGTCGCCCATGCCGAACAGTTGCACATCACCCACGCCGCCCAGGCGCGCCAGCTCATCCTTGATGTTGAGCAGGGCGTAGTTGGACAGGTAGAGCATGTCGTAGCGTTGGTCCGGCGAGGTCAAGTGCACGACCATGGTCAGGTCGGGCGATGCCTTGTCCACCGTGATGCCGATCCGGGTCACTTCTTCCGGCAGCTTGGGCTCGGTCCGGGTGACGCGGTTCTGCACCTGCACCTGGGCGTTGTCCAGGTCGGTGCCGAGGGCGAATGTGATGGTCAGGGTGATCTTGCCGTCAGCGGTGGACTGCGAGGACATGTACAACATGTTCTCGACGCCGGTGATGGCCTGCTCCAGGGGCGCGGCCACGGTTTCGCCGATGACCTTGGGGTTGGCGCCCGGGAAGTTGGCGCGTACGACCACGGTCGGCGGCACGACTTCCGGGTATTCGCTGATCGGTAGCTGGAACAGCGAGATGGCGCCGGCGATCAGGATCAGCAGCGAAAGCACTGCTGCGAAGATCGGCCGCGAAATGAAGAACTGGGAAAATTTCATCTTGGATTCAGTCCCTTAGTCGCGTGGGGTCGCAGCGGCCAGTTTGCCTGCCGAGCCTGACGCCGCCTTGGAGGGCGCGACTTGGGGCAGGTTGCTGGCTTCGAGCGCTTTACGTTGTTGTGCCAGGGCGGCAATGGTTTCTTCGCTGGCCATTGGCACGGTTTCAGGCGTGACCGGTGCACCCGGACGAGCCCGTTGCAGCCCCTTGACGATGATGGTGTCGTCCTTGTTCAGGCCGCTGCGCACGATGCGCAGGCCTTCGATCTTCGGCCCCAGCTCGACGGCGCGGTAGGCCGGCTTGTTTTCAGCGTCCATCACCAAGACGAATTTCTTGCCCAGGTCGGTGCCCACGGCTTCGTCGTTGATCAGCACGGCAGCGTAGGTGCCGCTGCCCACCAGCTTCAAGCGGGCGTACAGGCCTGGGGTGTAGGTGCCATCCTTGTTGTCGAACACCGCGCGGCCACGGATGGTGCCGGTCTGTGGGTTGACCTGGTTGTCGACGAAGTTCATCTGGCCCTGGTGCGGGTTGCCGTCCTCGTTGGACAGGCCCATGTAGACCGGCGTGGCCTGGCCGCGCTGGCCCTGGCGGGCGAGTTGGGTGTACTTGAGGAAGACCCGCTCGTCGGCGTCGAAGTAGGCGTAGACCTTGTCGGTGGACACGACGCTGGTCAGCGGCGTGACATCGGCGGTCACCAGGTTGCCGGCGGTGATTTCCGCCCGGCTGACGCGACCGCTGATGGGCGAGGTGACCCGGGTAAAGCTCAGGTTCAGTTTCGCCAGGTCCAACTGCGCCTGGATGGCCGCTGCGGCGGCCCGGGCTTCCTGGGCGGCGCTGGTGCGCGAATCCGCCAGCTCGGCGGAAATGGCATTGCTCAAGCGCAGGCGTTCGCCACGTTGGGCTTCATTCTCGCTGCGGGTGGCGGTGGCGCGGGCCTGGGCCAGTTGCGCTTCGAGACGACGGACTTCAGCCTGGAAGGGGCGTGGGTCGATCTGGAACAACAGATCGCCCTTCTTGACCAACGCGCCTTCGGTGAAGGCCACTTCGTCGATCTGCCCGGAAACCCGCGGGCGGATCTCAACGGTTTCTGGCGCTTCGAGGCGACCGGTGAATTCATCCCATTCGTTGACAGGCTGCTCCAAGACCTTGGCCACACTGACTTTGGCCGGCGGCATGGACGCTGCCGTGTCGGGAGTCTTGCCGCAAGCGCTCATCACCAGCACCGCCAGCAGCGCGAGGGGAAAACGCAGTTTTGAAAGTGAATGTTCCATGGATAGCATCCGCCAATGTATTGAGAATGGGCGGATGATGCGTGGCGCAAGACACCGGAACGAATCGAATGAAGCAAAGGTAACTATCATTCAGAATGATATAAGCCATCAATGAGACCTCTAGTCCGGGTAATGCGCCGCATTTTTTGGGAACCGATGGGCCCGTGGCGAGGGAGCTTGCTCCCGCTGGGCTGCGTAGCAGCCCCAAAACCAAGCACCGCGTAGCGTCAGGCAGATCGCATGCAGCTTATTGGGGCCGCTTCGCGCCCCAGCGGGAGCAAGCTCCCTCGCCACGGGGTTGAGTGCTCGGCATCAGGTC
>NZ_JABWRA010000006.1:0-174883 GCF_014268705.1 Pseudomonas sp. SWRI179
GGTGGGTCAGTTTGCGGTGATGTTGGATGTGCCGGCCTCATCGCGAGCAAGCCCGCTCCCACAGGGGTCCTGTGTCGGACATGAATTTTGTTGTTCAACCGCAGATCCAGTGTGGGAGCGAGCCTGCTCGCGAAAGCGGTGGCTCAGTTTGCGGTGATGTTGGATGTGCCGGCCTCATCGCGAGCAAGCCCGCTCCCACAGGGGTCCTGTGTCGGACATGAATTTTGTGTTCACCACAGATCCAGTGTGGGAGCGAGCCTGCTCGCGATAGCGGTGGCTCAGCCACATGGAATGCCGGCAAGTACCCCGAAGGCTGTTCAAAACCTGCGCTCATTCCTACTCATAGATGTAATGCAGGTAGCTCACCTGCTCCGCCACCGGCAGGCGGTGCAGCTTGGGGCAGGATTCGCAGAGCACGGGCGGCTGGCCTTCGACCGGCTCGTGCAGTTGGTAATGCAGGCAGCAATGCCGGCGCAAGGGCAAGCTGGGGCAAATCTGCGGCGCCGGTGACTCGACCATGCGTTGCAGACCCCGCAGCTTCAAGCGGCCATTGTTCACCGTGACGGGCTCCAGCCACTGGTGCGCCTCGGCGAAACCATCCCTGGACAGCTCCGGGTCCATCCTGGCGAAGGCGCCGTCCCAGATGGCGACGAAGTTACCCCACAATATCTTCGGGGCCAGGCCACCGGCGGCGGCCAATGTGCCGAACAGTGGCGCCAGGTGCTCATGGACCAACCTCGACCAGTAAGCCGCCCGGTCATCCGCGGCCAAGTCCGACAGCCCCGCAGCCAGGCCCAGCGCCGCCGGTTGGCCGTCGTCGTGCCACAGCAGCGCGTCCTCGCCCCAGAACTCGATGGCGCAGTGACGCGTCAGCACACAGGCCAGGGTGGCGGGCAAGACAATGCTCATGTAGTTCATCGACCACTGCGACACCACGGCGGCACGGTTCACCCCCGGGTAACGCAGGGCGAATCGGGTCAGCAAGGGTTGCAGCACGGCAGGATCGGCAAGCTGGCTCAACGCGACGGAAGGCTGATCGCCAGGTGCCTGCCGGATGACCCGCTGTATCGGCGGCCAGGCCTGGTTAAGCCATTCTGGAAATTCGATAACGGGGCTCCCGTGGCTTTCCCTAATTAATGCAAACGATTAGCATTGGCTGATCCTATCCTCCCTCCCCTGCAAACTCAACGTCGTTAGCGACCAGGCTCATCAAGACTCCATGCACACACTCCGCAACTTCTGGCGTCTCGCGCGGCCTTTCTGGGCTTCCGAGGAAAAGTACCCGGCCCTGTGGCTACTGTTGGCCACCGTGCTGATGACCCTGTGCCTGGTCGGTGTCAACATCCTCACCAACTTCTGGAACCTGCATTTCTATAACGCCTTGCAAGCCTTGGATTACCACGGCTTCCTGATCGGCAGCCTGCAATTCATCCTGCTGCAGATCGGCACGGCGGCCTTTACCGTGGGCGCGTTTCACTTTCAGCAAAAGCTGACCATCCGCTGGCGGCGCTGGGCGACCCGCAACATGCTCGATCAGTGGCTGGGCAGCCAGCGCTACCAGAAGCTGAAATTGACCGAAACCGATGTCGACAACCCCGACCAGCGGATCGCCGAAGACATCGACCTGTTCATCGTCAAGTCACTCAAGTTGAGCCTGGGCCTGTTGACGTCGGTGGTGTCGCTGTTTTCCTTCCTGCATATCCTCTGGCAAGCCTCCAGCCTCGTCAGCGTGCCATTCAACGATCAGTCGTTCGTCATTCCGGGGCTGCTGGTGTGGATCGCCCTGGTGTATGCGTTCCTGGGCACCGGCCTGGCCTTTTGGCTGGGCCGCGCCCTGCCCAGCCTCAATTTCATGCAACAGCGGCGTGAAGCGGACTTTCGTTTCTCGCTCATCCGCCTGCGGGAGAACGCTGACTCGGTGGCGCAATACCGCGGCGAAGTCGTGGAGAACGAACGCTTCAACCGTCGCCTGGACGCGGCGCTGGAAAACTTCTGGGCGCTGGTGAAGAAACAGAAGCTGATCATGGGCTACTCGACCTTCTATTTGCGCAGCGCGACGGTCATCCCGATGTTCATCATGGCGCCACAGTTCTTCGCCGGCGCCTTTCCCCTCGGCCGCCTGACGCAGATAAGCGCGGCCTTCGGCGAAGTGCACGCGGCCATCGCCTACCTGGTGAGCGTGTTCCCTGAACTGTCGGAATGGAAATCGGTGATCGACCGCTTGGTCGGCTTCCAGGAGCGCCTGGATAACGTCGAGGTCAAGTCCCAGGTCAGGCACGAACAGCAGGCCAGCGGTCTTGATATCAAGGACCTGGACATCTGGCTGCCCAATGGCCGGCCGTTGTTCAAAGGTTTCAACCTGTCACTCAAACCCGGCGACAGCCTGATGATCAGCGCGCCGTCCGGCTACGGCAAATCGACGCTGATCCGCACGATCACCGGGCTGTGGCATCACGCTCGCGGCTCGAGTAGCTATGACCGCGAGCGCGCCCTGACCCTGTCGCAAAAACCCTACTTGCCGCTGGGCAGCCTGCGCGAAGCGCTCTGGTACCCCAACCCGCCCCGTCGCGACGAGGATGCCGCGCTACGCCAGGTCATGGAGCAAGTCGGCCTGCAAGACCTGGCCGATCAATTGGAAGAGGAGCGGGACTGGGCACAGACCCTCAGCATCGGCGAACAGCAACGCTGCGCGTTCGTCAGGGCCCTGCTGGCCCGGCCCACGGTGCTGTTCCTCGACGAAAGCAGTTCGGCGCTGGACGCGGCAAACGAAGCGCGTTGCTATCAGCTGCTCAGGCAGACACTGCCGGACACGATCTTGATCAGCGTCGGGCACAGCGCTTCCCTGGAGCACTTCCATTGGCACGTCCTGGAGCTGAAGGACGAGGCGCAGTGGGTGCATCGCAAGGTCAAGCAAGCGGTGTGAACCCGCATCCTGTGCCTATGAAATAGAGCATGGGAAAGATAGATCTGTGGCGAGGGAGCTTGCTCCCGCTCGGCTGCGCAGCAGTCGCAAAAGCGGTGTCTGCGGTGTGCCTGGCGAAACGGTGTGGCTGATTTGGGGCCGCTGCGCGGCCCAGCGGGAGCAAGCTCCCTCGCCACAGGATGCACTTGGGCCACAGGGTTCAATTCACAATGTGCCCTCTTCCCGCGCAATCAGATCCCTGAAAAAGCGCAAATGACCTGCCCGACACTCCATCCCTCTTCGCATAATTGGCATGCAGAGTTTGTGGTCTATAGTCAGACACATCCAGGCTCTTTCGCTCGGGCCTTCAGGAGCAACACCCCTTCGAGCCGTAACCGTGTCGGATGCTCACCAGCCTTCGGTCGGACAATGCAGGGAGCAAGCCATGCCGATCCAGCGGCCCGAGACACTGAGGTTGGCCCCTGGCACCGCTCATTGTGCAGAAGCCGATGGCGGTACCGAAGCCAGCACGCTTCGGCGTTTCTTCGACCAGGCCAAGGAAGCCTACATCCTGTTCCCGCTGCTGGCCGCCCTGCTGTTGCTGATTGTCTGGAGCGCCACCCTCTACCTGATCAAGGTTGAACATCTTCGCGCGCAGCAGAGCGCCGCGACGGCCAGCCTGGAGATGGGTGCTACCTACGAAGCGCAAATGTTGCGCGCCATCCATGAAATCGATCAGACCCTCAAGCTGGTCAAATACACCTTTGAGACCGAGGACGAGCCCAATCCCCTGCGCCGCCTCCAAGAACGGGCCTTGTTGCCGCCGGCCTTGGTGTTCGATGTCAGTGTGGTCAATCCGGACGGCCGGTTCGTGGCGAGCACGCGGGTCAACGACCGGGAAAACATCGCTGACCCGGATGAACAGCAAACGCTGCGGCACAGCGATTCGTTGTCCATCAGCCATCCATGGAAAAGCCCAATCACTGGCGAATGGCGCTTGCGCTTCAGCCGGCGACTCGATGCCGCGGATGGCAGGCTTTCCGGAATCGCCAGGGTCGAAGTGGATGCTGCCTATTTCGTCAGCAGCTACGACGCCTCGAAACTCGGCGACCAGGGTGCGCTCGGGCTGCTGGGTACGGACGGCATCTTTCGCGTACGGCGCACCGGGGAAACGCTATCGGCCGGCGATGCGGTCAATTACACGGCGGTGGTGCCGGACGCTGAAAACACCGAGGCGAAGCTCTCGATCAACGGTTGGGACGGCGTGCGGCGCTACACCAGTGCCCGCCAGCTCTACGATTTTCCGCTGGCGGTGATCGTCGGGTTGTCCGAAGAAGAACAGCTGGCCGCGGTGAACCAGCAAGCGCGTACCTATCTGTGGCGTGCCACGGGCGGCAGCCTGGTGCTGGTATTGCTGGTGGGCCTGCTCGCCCGGATGAGCTGGCAGCTGGCGCAAAGCCGCTTGCGCGCCGCCGAAGCCCAGGTCCAACTGGCCGCGGCCGCACGCCAGGCCGGCATGGCCGAAATCGCCACCAATGTGCTGCATAACGTCGGCAACGTGCTTAACAGCGTGAATATCTCCGCCGACCTGGTCACCCGCAAACTGCGCACCAGCAAGGCCTTGGGGCTTGGCAAGGCGGTGCAAATGATGAACGAGCACGCTGAAGACCTCGGCGACTTCATCTCCCACGACGACAAAGGCAAGCTGTTGCCCGGCTACCTGAACCAGTTGGTGGACGCACTGGCGATCGAGCAACAGAGCATGACCGAAGAACTCGGCCAACTGAGCAAAAGCGTCGACCACATCAAGGAAATCGTCGCCGCCCAGCAATCCTATGCAGGTCCATCCAGCCTCGCCGAAACCGTGCAGGTCAAAGAACTGATCGAGGATGCCCTGCGCATGAACGCCGGCATCATCGCGGCGCATCGGATCACCGTGGTGAGAAACCTGGCCGATACGCCCTTGCTGCAACTGGACAAGCACCGGGTGCTGCTGATCCTGATCAACCTGATAAAAAACGCCAGCAGGGCGATGGGTGACCGGTTGGAGCCGGCCCCTCAAATCATCCTTCAGAGCGAGATTCCCCAAGACGACACCCTGGTCATCAAAGTCATCGACAACGGCGAAGGCATCGTGCCCGAGAATCTGACGCGGATCTTTGCCCACGGCTTTACCACACGCAAGGATGGCCATGGCTTTGGCCTGCACAGTTGCGTCCTGGCGGCCATGGAGATGGGCGGTTCGCTGGAGGCCCATAGCGATGGGCCGGGAACAGGGGCGACCTTTACGCTCAAATTGGCCATCTAGACTAGGCTTCGGTGGGTAATGGCGCGCAGTTTCAGCCGACGTACAAGGAACAGACGAATGGCGATCCACGCAACGAGGTCACCTTGAGCCCATGGTGAAAAGACCCAATACCTTGGCCTTGGTCGTCGTGACGCTGTATGCCGGCGGCGCCAGTGCCGACGCTACCGAGATGTTCTCGCTGAGCAGTTTCGGCACGGTGGGGATCGTCCATTCCAGCGAGAAAAAAGCCGACTTCACGTCCAGCATCTTCAAGCCCAACGGCGCCGGGCATTCGCGCAACTGGAGCGCCGATGTCGACAGCCTGATAGGCGCCCAACTGACCGCCACCTTCACCCCGCAGCTTTCGGCCGTGGTGCAGGTCATTTCCGAGCAGCGCTACGACAACAGCTACCGGCCCTTCGTCGAGTGGGCCAACATCAAGTACCAATTCACGCCGGATTTCAACGCACGCATTGGCCGTACTGTGTTGCCGACCTTCCTGGTGTCCGACACCCGTAAAGTGGGCTATACCCTGCCCTGGGTACGCGCGCCCATGGAGGTCTACAGCCTGATGCCGATCTCCAGCAGCGACGGCATCGATGGCAGCTACCGGTTTCATGTCGATGCGATCATCAATACCGTGCAGGCTCACTACGGCCAGACCGACAGCCGGCAGCCCGACGGGGCCGGCAAGGCACTGACGAGAAACTTCTGGGGAATCACCAATACCACCGAGTTCGACGTGCTCACCACGCGCATCACCTACATGAAAGCCGACCTGACCCTGGAGCAGTTCAATTCACTCTTCGATACGTTCAGGGCGTTCGGTCCAGAAGGCATCGCCATCGCCGATCGCTACGACTCCGATGACACCCCCGTCGAATTTCTCGGCGTGGGCGCCAGCTACGATCCGGGCGACTGGTTCGTCATGAGTGAATGGGGGCGTCTCGACAGCCGCTCCGGCCTGGGCCGCACCAGTGCCTGGTACATCAGCGGCGGGTACCGCATCGAAGCGTTCACGCCTTACGTCACCTACGCACGCTCCCGGACCGAAACCGAAGTTTCCAGCCCGGGCCTGACGATAGCGGCGTTGCCACCCGCCTTGGCGGGCACGGCCGCCGAGCTCAACGGTGCGCTCAACAGCGTCCTGGGCTCGAACGAAGGCCAGCAGACCCTTTCCCTGGGCGTGCGCTGGGATTTCACCAGGAACATGGATGCCAAAGTGCAATTCGATCACACGCGTTTCAAGGGCAACTCGGTCGGTCCGTTGATCAATCCCCAACCGGACTTCACATCGGGGGGCTCGCTCAACGTCATCAGCCTGGCTGTGGATTTTGTCTTCTGATGGAGCAGGCCATGTGGGTTGTGAGATTCATCGGATTCGCTGTGGCGGGACTCGCCCTGGGCGCCGCCAGCGCTGCCGTCAAGGCCGACGTGGTGGTGGTCGTCGCCACGTCCAGCCCGGTGAAGACACTCGCGCGCAATCAGGTGGCGGATATTTTCCTGGGCAAGGCCAGTCGTTTTCCCGGTGGTGGCCAGGCGATTCCCATTGACCAGACAGAAGACTCCCCGACCCGCGATGAGTTCTACACAACGATCACCAGCAAGTCCGCAGCCCAGCTCAAGGCGCACTGGTCAAAAATCATCTTCACCGGCAGGGGCCAGCCGCCACTGGCGGTTTCAAGCGCCACGGAAGTCAAGAAACGTATTGCCGAGAACCCCGACACCATCGGCTATATCGACGCGCGGGAGCTGGATGACAGCGTCAGGGCACTGCCGCTCGACGCGCAATGACTAGGTAACCCACTCACTTAAGGCAGCAGATGAATCTGTGGCGAGGGGATTTATCCCCGCTGGGCTGCGCAGCGGCCCTAAAATCTGAAGCTCCAGTTTACTTGGTGGATTGAGTCGTCAGTGTTGGGGCTGCTTCGCAGCCCAGCGGGGATAAATCCCCTCGCCACAATGAGTATGAGCCCTTACGGATCGAGGTTTGGATCAGTTGCCTGGGCCTGCAGCAATAACTTGAACTGATCGGCGGGAATCGGCCTGTTGAAGTAGAAACCCTGGAACTCATCGCACGCATTGTCCCGCAGGAAATCGGCCTGTTCCTTGGTTTCCACGCCCTGGGCCACCACGGTCAGGCTGAGGGTGCGGCCCATCGCGATGATGGCCTCGGTCAGGGCTTTGTCTTCCGACACGCTGCTGGTGTCGCAGATACACGAGCGGTCGATCTTGATGACATCCAACGGAAACTGTTCGAGGGCAGAGAGCGACGAATAGCCGATACCGAAATCATCGATGGCGATACGGACCTGCAGGCGCTTGAGCCCGGTCAACACACTCAGCGCCCTCTTGACGTCCTGCATGAGCAGGCGCTCGGCGATTTCCAGTTCCAGCAGGCGCGCATCCATACCGGTTTCGGCCAATATCTCGGCCAAATCCGCCAGCAGGTCCTCATCGGCAAACTGCCGTGCCGTGAGGTTCACGGCGACGCCCAGGTGCGGCAGGCCTTGTCGTTGCCAGGCGACGTTTTGCTGGCAGGCGGTCTTGAGCACCCACTTGCCGATCGGCACGATCAAACCGGTCTCTTCCGCAATGGGGATGAACTGCATGGGCGCCACGATCCCCAGGTCGGGATGATTCCAGCGCAGCAGCGCTTCCATGCCGGTGATCTGGCCACTGCGAATGTCCCGCTTGGCCTGGTAATGCAGCTGGAACTCCTGGCGCTCCAGCGCGTGGCGCAGGCTCAGCTCCAGGGTCAGCCGTTCCAGGGAATCGGCGTTCAGTTTCGCGGAGTAGAACTGGAAGTTGTTCTTGCCACGTTGCTTGGCCTGGTACATCGCGATATCGGCGTTTTTCGTGAGGGTCTGCTCGTCCAGGCCATCCTGTGGAAACACGCTGATCCCGACGCTGGCAGTCACCCGAAACTCCTGGCCCTGAAGGTTGAAAGGCCGGGCAATCGCACCAAGGACTTTCTGCGCGGCGCTTGCCACGTCGTTGTCCTGCGACAGCTCCGGCAGCAGGATCACGAATTCGTCGCCGCCCAACCGGGCCACCGTATCGCTGCCGCGCAGACACGCCTCGAGGCGCTGCGCCACCTCCATGAGCAGTTGATCGCCGGCATCGTGCCCCAGCGTGTCATTGACTTGCTTGAAACGGTCGAGGTCAAGGAACAACACGGCCAATTGCCGATCGTAACGGTCGGCCTCACGGATGCTCTGGCTCAACAACTTGCTGAACAGGCTGCGATTGGGCAAAGCCGTGAGGCCGTCGTGATAGGCCAGGTACTCGACACTTTCCGCGTAGGCAATTTTCGCTTCGCCCGCACGCAAGCGGCTTTGCGCCAGTTGCCAGCTCATCCGCGCGAGAAGTCCCGCCAACAACACCAGTAGCAGGCTGGCGCCCGCCGCGCGCCAGAGATAGCGCTGCGCCTGCCGGGTCACCGCAGCCAGTTGTTCTTCCTCGGACAAACCGACGATCACCGCCAGCGGAAAGTCGTAGAGCTGGCGGGCACTGGTATAGCGCCGCACACCGTCCCATGGGTTGATCGCGCGTATGGCCTCGGTGTTTTCCGTATCCGGCACCACGCTGGCGTAATCGATCGGGTCACCGGCCGAGATCGTTTCCCCGCTGCGCCGTGCCCGGAAGATACCGTCGATGCCCAGCAGGCCGAGCAAGCCGTGGTCGCCCAGTTTCGAGGGGTCATAACTGCTGACGAAATAGGCCGCGTCGACCTCGATCATGGCGATCCCGGCGAACCCGCCGTTCCCTTCATCGAGCCGCCGACTGAAACGCAATGTCCACTCCCCCGTCGCCGGGCTTTTCCGCGGGCGGCCAATCGACAGCGCCGTGTCCGGCCCTGGTGTTTGCAGCGCGTCCTTGGCCATCCTGCTTCCGGCCTCGCTCGGCTGGGTACTGGCCACGACCCGGCCACTGGCATCGACAACGCTGACGTCAAACAAGTAGGGAGAAGGCAGCAAGCCGCGTGCCTTGAGCTTGGGCAACGGGTTGGGCTCCCGCTCGGACTCGTAGGTGTACTTGACCAGCTTGAGGGTCTGGTCGATTTCACGCACCGCCCGCAGGATCTGCGCTTCGTAGGTGGCGCCGATTTCCAGGCTCGCTTCGGCAATTCCCTGCTGCGCACGAGCGTGTTCGACCTTGATGAGGTACAGGGTGCCGGCCCAGATGAGCAACAGCAGCAGGACCGCCAGCAACGGGAACAGGATATAGGCTTCCCTGGCCTGGTCGAAACCGCGCCGAAACAGATTGTTCGTCACATCGGCCTGGGCGTTTTCTCGATGGACGACACTCGGGGCCGACGTCATGACACTCGCCCGTTGGATCGCCATGGTGTGCTCCCTGCATTGTTCCCACTGACGGACTGCGGGTCACCGACCGCCTGCTGAAAACTATAGACCACAAACCGCGCCTGCCACGCCCAATCGCGCGCCGACCGTGGCTTTGCCCAGGATTCGATGACGAAGTGCAGTTGACGTCCCTGACTTATTGGTCCAGTTTCAATACAACCGTGTCCAGCGGTGTCTGGTCCTGGACACCACGCTTGATAAACCCGATTCGTTAATCAAAAGGGTCTTTGCAAGCCTATGAATGAAGTACGCAACACCTCCTCTCCAGCCATTGAAATTCGATGGATGTCCTTGTGTCGTTGATCCCTCTGGTGGTGTGTGACGACTCCAACATGGCGCGCAAACAGGTGTTGCGTGCCCTGCCGGCGGACTGGCCGGTTTCGGTCACCGAGGCGGTCAACGGGCGCCAGGCCATGGACGCCATACGCCAAGGCCTGGGCCACGTGGTGTTGCTCGACCTGACCATGCCGGAGATGGATGGCTACCAAGTGTTGAGCGCCTTGCGCGACGAGGGCTTGAAGGCGCAGGTGATCGTGATTTCCGGTGACGTCCAGGATGAGGCGGTGCGCCGCGTGCTGGAGTTGGGCGCCCTGGCGTTCCTGAAAAAACCGTTCGACGAAAACGACCTGCGCCAGACGCTGGCGCGGCTGGGGCTACTGGCCCAACCCGGGCAGGTGCCGCCGCAGAATCGTTCGGCCACGAACGTGGCCATCGGTTTCCACGATGCGTTCCGCGAGACCGTCAACGTGGCCATCGGCCGGGCGGCGGCGCTGATCGCCAAAGTGTTGGGGGTCTTCGTGCAATTGCCGGTGCCGAACGTCAACCTCCTTGAGGTCGGGGAACTGCACATGGCCTTGAACGACGTCGGCAGCTCCCAGCAACTCACCGCCATTTGCCAGGGGTTTATCGGCAGCGGCATCGCCGGCGAAGCCTTGCTGATCTTCCACGATTCGGAAATCGCCGATATCGCGCAATTGATGCAGCGCCAGAGCGCCGACTATTCGGACCTGGAAATGCTCCTGGACCTTTCCAGCGTCCTGATCGGCGCGTGCCTGAGCAGCATTGCCGAACAGATCGACGTGGTGTTTTCCCAGGGCCACCCGCAGATTCTCGGCCAGCACGCCGCCATCGAGGAATTGATCCGGGACAACAGCAAGCACTGGAAAAAGACCCTGGCGGTGGAAATCAGCTACAGCCTGGAGGGGCACGATATTCGTTTCGACCTGTTGCTGCTGTTCACGGAGGACTCCATCGAACGGTTGACCCATAAACTTGCCTACCTGATGAACTGAGCCATGAGCGAATCCATCGATCTGAACGAGTTCCACTGGTTGCTGGCGATCGTTCAGAGCATCGACGTCGGGGTGGTGGTGCTCGACCGCGAGTACCGCGTGCAAGTCTGGAACACCTTCATGGAGAACCGCTCCGGGGTGCAGCCCAAGGACGCCCACAACCAGCATTTTTTCAGCCTGTTCCCTGAAATCGATCGCCAATGGTTCAGCCGCAAGGTGGAAAGCGTCGCGACCCTGGGCACGCCGGCGTTCACGGTCTGGGAGCAGCGTCCGTACCTGATGCGCTTCAAGAGCTACCAGCCGATCACCGGCCAGGAAGCGTTCATGTACCAGAACACCACCCTGTTGCCGTTGCGCTCGCCGGACAACACCATCAAGCACATCTGCCTGGTGATCTATGACGTCACCGACGTCGCCACCAACCGGCATCAGCTCCAAGCCGCCAACGCACAGCTGCAACTCCTGTCCAGCACCGATCGGCTGACGGGGTTGTACAACCGCGGTCATTGGGAAAGCAACCTCAAAGCCGCCTACGCCCGGCACCAGCGCTACGGCAATGCGTTGAGCCTGGTGATGCTCGATATCGATCACTTCAAGCGGGTCAACGACACCTACGGCCACCAGGCGGGCGACAAGGTCATCGAGCATGTCGCCAGGCTGCTGCGCGAGCATGTACGCGAATCCGACGTGGCGGGACGTTATGGTGGTGAAGAGTTCGGCGTGGTGCTTTCAGACACCGACAAGGCCGGCGCACAGATCTTTGCCGAGCGTATGCGCCAGGCCGTCGAAGCGCTGGAGGTGCAGTACAACGACCAGGCCATCCGTTTCACCATCAGCCTGGGCGTGGCCGACCTGAGCCAGCCCGCGAACGACCACGCCGACCTGATCGCCAGGGCGGACCAGGCGCTGTATACCTCGAAGAAGACCGGGCGCAACCGGGTGACGGCGCATGAGTAGCGAGCCCGCAACGGCTCAGTACCCGATCACACCCAGTCCATCCAACACCGGCACTTGTGGCGAGGGAGCTTGCTCCCGCTGGGTTGCGAAGCAACCCCAAATCAGCCACACCGTTTCGCCAGGCACACCGCGCACACCGCTTTTGCGACTGCTGCGCAGCCGAGCGGGAGCAAGCTCCCTCGCCACAAGTACGTCTCGATTCGGGTGAGGGAGATTTGTGCCTCCCCACAGTTTTTTTCCGCGCGATGGTGAGGCTTGAGACACACCCCACATCCCCTGTGGGAGCGAGCTTGCTCGCGAAGACGGCGTGTCAGCAACCTTCAATGTGGCTGCCCCCCCCCTTTCGCGAGCAAGCCCGCTCCCACAGGGGATGTGTGTGTGGCATTTACTTACCCACCAGGCTTTGAGACGTCTCGCCATACTTGCCCAGCAACTTGAGCGTCACACCGTTGGTCCAGCCGAATCCATCCTGCAATTCATACTCGCCGCCTCCCCCGCCATCGCCGCGACCGGACAGGTCGTATTTTTCCACCAGCCACCGGCACTTGTGGCGAGGGAGCTTGCTCCCGCTGGGTTGCGAAGCAACCCCAAATCAGCCACACCGTTTCGCCAGGCACACCGCGCACACCGCTTTTGCGACTGCTGCGCAGCCGAGCGGGAGCAAGCTCCCTCGCCACAAGTACGTCTCGATTCGGGTGAGGGAGATTTGTGCCTCCCCACAGTTTTTTTCCGCGCGATGGTGAGGCTTGAGACACACCCCACATCCCCTGTGGGAGCGAGCTTGCTCGCGAAGACGGCGTGTCAGCAACCTTCAATGTGGCTGCCCCCCCCCTTTCGCGAGCAAGCCCGCTCCCACAGGGGATGTGTGTGTGGCATTTACTTACCCACCAGGCTTTGAGACGTCTCGCCATACTTGCCCAGCAACTTGAGCGTCACACCGTTGGTCCAGCCGAAACCATCCTGCAATTCATACTCGCCGCCTCCCCCGCCATCGCCGCGACCGGACAGGTCGTATTTTTCCACCAGCTTGTTTTCCTTGCCGTAGAGGTTCTCGACTTGCTGCAAGAAACGACTGCCGATCTGTTGCGCCAGCGCGGTGTGCTGGTAGCGCTCCAGTCCTTCCACCGCGACCCATTGCAGCGGTGCCCAGCCATTGGGTTCGTCCCATTGCTGGCCATTGCTGGCCTGGGTAGTGGCGATACCCCCGGGGCGCAACAGGCCGTCACGCACCGCATCGGCGGTGCGATTGGCATGCTCGACAGCGGCCAGGCCCGTGTACAGCGGGAACAGCGTCGCGGCCGTGAGGCCTTGGCGTTGCTGGTTGCGTTGCCAGTCATAGTCCACGTAGAAGCCTTTGTCGGCATTCCACAAATGCTTCTCGATGGCCCGCTGGCGCAGTTCGGCGCGCCGGCCATAAGCCTGGACACAGGCCATGTTTTGCACCGTCTCGCAGGCTTTGGCGATGGTGTGCTCCAGATGATAGATCAGGCTATTGAGGTCCACGGGCACGATGGCCGTGGTGCGAATGCTCGCCAGGTTCTGGCCGTCGTCCAACCAGCGCGAACTGAAGTCCCAGCCGCTTTCGGCGCCGGCGCGCAGATCACGCCAAACCTCCTCCTTGGGCCGCTCCGGCACCTGTTCGGCGGTGCTGACATCTTGCAACCAGGACTCCTGTCGAGGTGTCGGGCTGGCATCCCAGTAGCGGTTGAGCACACTGCCATCGGCGAGCTTGACCACGTGTCGGGCAGCGTCACCGGGCTTGAGCGCCTGGGCGCCCTCCATCCAATAGGCATACTCCTTCTGCAACTGCGGCAGGTATCGCCCATAGGCCTGGTCACCTTCGATACGCGCCTGCAACTCCACCATGTAGGCAAAGAATGGCGGCTGCGACCGGCTCAGGTAGTAGGTGCGATTGCCGTTGGGGATGTGACCGTAGGTGTCGATCATGTAGGCGAAGTTATCGGTCATCTGGCGGACCAGGGCCTTATCGCCGCTTTGCTCAAGCCCGAGCATGGTGAAATACGAATCCCAGTAGTACATCTCGCGAAAGCGTCCGCCGGGCACCACATACGGCTGCGGCAATGGCAACAAACTGCTATAGGCCGGCACCTGGCTGTAGGAGCGGCTCAGCACCGGCCAGAGGTTGTCGATGTGTTCCTTGATCGGAGCGCCGGGCCTGGGGGCCGGGCTTTCGGCTGCGCCGGACTCGATGAAGTTGTCTTTCACGAAGGCCTTGATATCGAAGCCGTCGCGGCCCCGTTGGGCCAGGTAATCGGCGCGGATCCGGGCCGGATCACGGTTGGGCAATGCGTCCACGAAATGCTTCTGGTCGGTGAATACCTGCCCACGCTGCACCGCTTCAAAAAGCTCGGGGTAGGCCTGGTCGGGGGGGAGATTGGCTCGTCCCTGGGCGTCGGCGTAGCTCCAGGTGGCAGGCGGTTGGCTTGAACAGGCCACGCACATCAGCGCGACGAAGGAGAGGCTGGTGAGGGCAATAGGTCGCATCAGAGGGTCCATCCTGTTTTTCATTCCTGACAAACCAGTGACCTGTCGAAATGGACCTGGGTTCAGTCAATGATGCAATGTCAGACAAGCCCCGCCCCACTGGTCAGTCCAATTTGTTTTTTTATTAATTGGTATTGCCAATATTTTTTTTGGCCTGTAGTTTCGGGCCAAGGTCATTGGTGCAGGTCACCGCTCGCCTACAACAAAAAAGAGCACCCCGGTCCCGGCAGCCGCGCGCTCACAACCCTCCTCCCGCCTGCAGGCAACCCATTGCCTGTGTGCCAGCCAAGGAGCATCGACATGCTGACGATCATCTGTAACGAACCCGGCTCGCTCACCGCCATCGAGCGTGAGCGCCCCCTCAGGAAACCCGGGGAGGTCCTCATCCGGGTCAAGCGCGTCGGGGTCTGCGGCACGGACCTGCACATCTTCACCGGTAACCAACCGTACCTCGAATATCCGCGGGTCATGGGCCACGAGTTCTCCGGGGTCGTGGAAGGTACCGACGAGGCCAGCGGCCTGGCTGTGGGTGACGTCGTCTATGTGATGCCGTACCTGTCCTGCGGGACTTGCATCGCCTGCCGCCAGGGCAAGACCAACTGCTGCACCCAGATCCAGGTGCTGGGGGTCCACTGCGACGGCGCGTTCACCCAATACCTGAGCGTTCCCCACGCGTTCGTTCACAAGGCGGCGGGGATTTCCCTGGACCAGGCCGCGATGATCGAATTCCTCTCGATCGGCGCCCACGCCGTGCGTCGCTCGAACATCCAGGCGCAGAAACACGCCCTGGTGGTCGGTACCGGCCCGATCGGCATGGCGGCGGCGATCTTCGCCAGCCTGCGCGGTGCGAAAGTCACCGTCCTGGATACGCGTGAGGATCGCCTGTCGTTCTGCAGGCAACACCTGAATATCCACGCCGCCGTGCACATCGGAGACGGCGACAAGCTGGCCCTGGCCGATCTGACCGGGGGGGATTTTTTTGACGTGGTCTTCGACGCTACCGGCAATGCACGGGCCATGGAGCGCGGGTTCGAGTTCATCGCCCACGGCGGCACCTACGTGATGATCTCGGTGGTTCGGGACTCGATCACTTTCTCCGACCCTGAATTCCACAAGCGCGAAGCCACGCTGATGGGCAGCCGCAACGCCACCCAGGAAGACTTCCGGTACGTCGAGCAGTGCCTGCGCGACGGCTTGATTCCGGATGCGGCCCTGAACACCCACCGATTGACGCTGGACGACGTGCCCCAATCGTTCGCTACCTTGCTCGACCCCAAGCAAGGTGTCGTCAAGGCAATCATCGAGTGCTAGGAATCGGAGGACGCCCCATGAACCCGCCTAATGCTTTGCTTGTTTTGACACCGGGTGATGATGTCGCGGTGGCCCGAGGCGATATCCTCGAGGGCCAGCCGGTGAGTGCCGACGGCCTCACCCTGATCGCCCGGCAGACGATTCCGTCCGGCCACAAGATCGCCCTGCGTAGGGTGCAGGTCGGCCAGCGGGTGCTCAAGTACGGGCAAACCATCGGCCAGGCCACCCAGGCCATCGAGCCCGGCGATCACGTCCATGTGCACAATCTGGACATGCCCATTGCCACTGCCGAACACAGCGTACGGAATGTTTATGTCCCCACGTCGTTGAGCGACAACCCCGCGACCTTCGAAGGTTACGTCCGCGAGGATGGACGCGTCGGCACGCGCAATTACATCGGGGTCATTTCCAGCGTCAACTGCTCGGCAACCGTCTGCAAGCAGATTGCCAACGCCTTTTCTGCCGAGCGCTTGAGAGACTTCGCCAACGTCGACGGCGTCGTTGCGATCACCCATGGCAGCGGCTGTGGCATGGGTGCCAAGGGCGAAGGCATCGATATTCTCAAGCGAACCTTGCGCGGCTATGCCGATCACGCCAATTTCGCCGGTGTGCTGTTGATCGGCCTGGGTTGCGAGGTCAATCAACTCACCCCGTTGATGAATGAACTGGGGGATCGCCCCGCGGCGCTCAAGGCCAGCCTGGTCATCCAGGACGAAGGCGGCACTCGCGACGCCGTGCGACGTGGCATCGCCCACATTGAAGCGATGCTGCCCCTCATCAACCAATGCCAGCGAACGACCGTTGCCGCCAGCCACTTATGCGTCGGCTTGCAATGCGGCGGCTCGGACGGCTACTCCGGCATCACGGCCAATCCGGCACTCGGCGCGGCCGTGGACTTGCTGGTGCAACAGGGCGGCACGGCGATCCTTTCGGAAACACCGGAAATCTATGGGGCCGAACACTTGCTGACGGCCCGCGCCGCGTCGGCCGACATCGCCGAAAAATTGATGGCGCGGATCCATTGGTGGGAAGCCTACGTCCGCCACAACGACGGTGACATGAACAACAATCCTTCGCCGGGCAACAAGGCCGGGGGCATCACCACCATCCTGGAGAAATCCCTGGGCGCCGTGGCGAAAGCCGGTGCGAGCGGGCTGATGGGCGTCTACCCATACGCTGAAACGATCGATGCCCGTGGCCTGGTGTTCATGGATACACCCGGCTACGACCCGGTGTCGGCGACCGGCCAGGTGGCGGGCGGCGCGAACCTGATCTGCTTCACCACGGGCCGCGGCTCGACCTATGGGTGCAAGCCCACGCCCTCCTTGAAAATCGCCACCAACACCCCGCTGTTCCAGCGCATGGAGCTGGACATGGACTTCAACGCCGGCGGCATCGTCGATGGCCTGGAATCGGTTGCACAAGCGGGCGAGCGGTTGTTCCGACTGATGCTGGCGACCGCGTCCGGGCACCGCACCTGCAGCGAGGAAAATGGCTTGGGCGATAACGAGTTCCTGCCCTGGCAGATCGGTGCGGTGATGTGATTGAGGCCGTCGCTGCACCCTTCTCTGTGGGAGCGGGCTTGCTCGCGAAGGCAGCGGGTCAGCTTGCATCAATGCTGAATGTACCGCCGCTTTCGCGAGCAAGCCCGCTCCCACCTCAGCCGCTATGGTAGCCTTTGCCGACTCTCCGATGGACGCTCACCCCATGGTCTCGCCGATCAACGCCGCCGAACGCAAGCCTTATCAGAAAATCGCCGATCAACTGCGCAGCTACATCGCCCAGGGGGATTTCAAACCAGGTGCTCGGCTTCCTCCCGAGCGTGATTTGACCCAACTGTTGGGAGTCTCCAGGCCGTCGCTTCGCGAGGCCCTGATCGCCCTGGAAATAGACGGCGACATCGAAATCAAGATGGGCTCCGGCGTGTACGTGCGCGCCATCTCCAAGGATGCAAGGCACCCGAGCATGACCTTGGGCGAGAGCCCTTCGGAACTGATGCAGGCGCGGGCGTTGATCGAAGGTGAGTCAGTGATCCTGGCGTGTCTGCATGGCAAGAAAAGTGACTACCGCTATCTGCAGGACTGCATCGACGCCATGCGCGCAAGCATCGCCAGCGGCCTGCCGCCGTTGGAGGATGACCGTAAATTCCATCAGCGCCTGGCCAAGATGAGCGGCAACTCTGCCCTGGTGCGGATCATCACGGCCCTGTTCGATGAACGACACAATCCGATTTCGGCGCACCTGAGCAAGCATGCGGAGAATGCCCTGACATGGGAAGCTGCGGTCATCGAGCATGAAGCGATCCTGCGCGCCGTGGCCCACAAGGATGTACTCGGTGCCCAAACCTCGATGCGCCAGCATCTGAGCCGTTCGGAGAACCGCTGGCTGAAAGCGCTGGAACCAGAAGACTCGGGCGACTAGTCCGGCGGTTTTGGGATCGTGGTTGACGGGTCAAATGCCATCGCGAGCAAGCTCGCTCCCACAGTTGATCGGTGGCGTACCTCGATGTGGCGCCCCCCCAAGTCACCTGTGGGAGCGAGCCTGCTCGCGATGGCGGTGGCTCAGTCGCCCCTCTCTGCAAGCTGAACCACCGCCTTCGCGAGCAGGCTCGCTCCCACAAGGAACTGGTTCACATGAAGTTTGTGTCTGAGCTGAAAATCCAGTGTGGGAGCGAGCCTGCTCGCGAAGGCGGTGGCTAAATAAACCATCCAAGACAGTTGCTCCCACAGGGGAATCGCATTGGCCTGGGACATTCAGCTTTGGCAATCTGCCTGAGAGGCTGAGCGCCTTTTTGATGCTTTGTAGCGGGACCAACGGCGGTCTGAAAATCTCCTGGGAATTTACTTCCCGTGGCGAGGGAGCTTGCTCCCGCTGGGCTGCGCAGCGGCCCCAACCCAGCCACAGTGTTTCGTCAGGCACAGCGCAGCGCCCGGTTTTTTACGACTGCTGCGCAGCCGAGCGGGAGCAAGCTCCCTCGCCACAGGTGTGTTCGGCGTCATCAAGCAACGCATTCTCGAAGGTTTGCTCCCACAGTTGATCGGTGGTACCTCAATGTTGCGACCAGTCCAAGCCACCTGTGGGAGCGAGCCTGCTCGCGATGGCGGCGGCACAGTCGCCACCGCTTTCACAAGCAAGTTCACACCCCCGCTTGCCAAACCCAACGGCGTGCCGATATTGTCAGCACCATGAATCTCCCAAAGATCACCTCGACCACCACGACCACGACCGCCCAGGCGGGTCGTGAGGTGTCGTGAGCGAATAACACACGTATCTCAAAGGCCCGCCAGTCGATGGTAAGGGCCTTTTCTTTTGCCCTTGCGTCGCTGGCCCAAACGCAAGGAAAGCACGATGCACGCACTGTTGATTCTCGATATGCAAGTTGGGTTGTTTCACGGCCCGGATAAACCTTGGGCAGGTGAAGCGCTGCTGGATACGTTAAATGCCCTGTTGACCAAGGCTCACAGCGCCGGTGCCCCTGTCTTCCTGGCTCGCCATGTCGGTCCGCCTGGCTCGCCCATCGAACCGGGAAGTCCACTGACGCAACTGCTGCCGCAATTGCGGTTGGCAGGCAACGAGGTGATCTTCGAAAAAACCCGCCCCAATGCCTTTGCCATGACCGGTTTGGCCGAGCAGTTAAGGGCCTGTGGCGCCGAAGGTGTGGTGATTGCAGGCATGAAAACCCAGTATTGTGTCGACAGCACGTGCCGTGCCGCCCGGGACCTGGGCTTCGATGCCGTGCTGATCGCCAATGGTCACACGTGTGCCGACACGCTGGACGTGAAGGCGCCCGTGATCATTGCCCATCACAACACAACGCTGGCCGGGCCCTTTTGCCGGGTCATCAGCGCCGAGGACTGGGATTTTTAACCCCACATCAGAACATCGGCCCAGGCTGGGCCGATCCTGCTCAAACCAAAGGAGTGATCCACATGGAAGTCTGCAGTCGGCTACAACCCTCGGAATGCATCAACATGGAGGACATCCGAGGCGAAATCGATGCTCTCGATCAGGCCGTCATCAAACTGCTGGGCAAACGTTTTCAATACGTACTCGCGGCCTCGAAGTTCAAGACGTTGGCGACATCGGTACGGGCGCCGGAGCGTTTCAAGGCGATGCTGGCGACACGGCGGGAATGGGCCGAGGCCGAGGGCCTGAGCCCGGATGCCATCGAAAAAATGTACAGCGACCTGGTGAGCCACTTCATTGCCGAAGAAATGAAACACTGGGCGGCTCATCCATCCCGGAACTGATTCTTCAATAACTGAAATGCACACAGCCCCGGTCGGTTCCCTTCGTCGTTGACGAGGGCGCCGGCCGGGGCTGTGTGCAGGTTCTACAGCATTCCTTCCTAAGCCGCTTCTGCAAACTCCATCAACGCCGCCAATACCAACGGGTGCAGGACAGCGTCGGGATGTTTCGTTTGCCAGGCCATCAAGTCGCGGCACATGGTCGGCGTCCAGAAGCTCTTGATGTGCTGGTATACACCACGCACCGCCACCGCGTGGTCCGGCTCACTGGCAAAATACTGACCGATCTGGTTGGCCATCTTGATCAGGCTTTCAGAGCTCATCGACGCACCTCCGCTTTCTCGGCATGGCGACGCTCCCTCAGCAGGCGCCCTTGTTCATCACTGAACGCCTGGTAACGCTTCTGCCATTCCGAAGGCTGGCTGACCCGCACGATCTCCACCGCCGTGACTTTGTATTCCGGGCAGTTGGTGGCCCAGTCGGAGTTGTCGGTGGTGATCACGTTGGCGCCCGATTCCGGGAAGTGGAACGTGGTGTAGACCACGCCCGGTGCCACTCGCTCGGTCACCCTCGCGCGCAGTACCGTTTGCCCGGCACGGCTGCCGATGCCGACCCAGTCTTCGTCGACGATCCCGCGGTTCTCGGCATCGGTCGGATGGATTTCCAGACGGTCCTCCTCGTGCCAGGCGACGTTTTCGGTGCGCCGGGTCTGGGCGCCGACGTTGTATTGGCTGAGGATACGGCCGGTGGTCAGCAGCAGCGGATAACGGTTGTTGACCTTCTCCTCGGTGGGCACGTAGCCGGTGAGCATGAAGCGGCCCTTGCCGCGCACGAACTGCTCGATGTGCATGGTCGGCGTGCCGTCCGGCGCGGCATCGTTGCACGGCCATTGCAGGCTGCCGTGGCGCTCCAGTTCGGCGTAGCTGACGCGGGAGAACGTCGGCGTCAGGCGGGCGATTTCATCCATGATTTCCGAAGGATGGTTGTAATGCATCTTGTAGCCCAGGGCGTCGGCCAGGGCGATGGTGGCTTCCCAATCGGCCTTGCCGGCCAACGGGTCCATCACCTTGCGAACGCGGGAGATGCGGCGTTCGGCGTTGGTAAAGGTGCCATCCTTCTCGAGGAACGAGCTGCCCGGCAGGAACACGTGGGCGAACTTGGCCGTCTCGTTGAGGAAGATGTCCTGGACGATCACGCATTCCAGCGCGGACAGCGCGGCCGTCACATGCTGGGTGTTGGGGTCGCTCTGGGCGATGTCTTCACCTTGGCAATAAAGCGCCTTGAAGGTGCCGTCCAGCGCCGCCTCGAACATGTTCGGGATACGCAGGCCCGGGTCGGGTTGCAAGGTCACGTTCCAGGCTTGCTCGAACTCGGCGCGCACCGCTTCGTTGGAGATGTGCCGATAGCCGGGCAGTTCGTGGGGGAACGAGCCCATGTCGCAGGAGCCCTGGACGTTGTTCTGCCCACGCAGCGGGTTCACCCCGACACCTTCGCGACCGATGTTGCCGGTGGCCATGGCCAGGTTGGCAATCCCCATGACCGAGGTACTGCCCTGGCTGTGCTCGGTAACGCCGAGGCCGTAGTAGATGGCCGCGTTGCCGCCAGTGGCGTAGAGCCGTGCGGCGGCGCGGATCTGCTCGGCAGGCACGCCACACACCGGGCCGAGGACTTCGGGCGAGTTTTCCGGCTGGCTGACGAAATCGCGCCAGCGGGCAAAGTCCGCCGCCTCGCAGCGAGCCTCGACAAAAGGCTGGTCTATCAAGCCTTCGGTGGCAATCACATGGGCCAGCGCGTTGAGCATCGCCACGTTGGTACCCGGACGCAGTTGCAAATGCAGCTCGGCGCGGGCGTGGGGCGAATCCACCAGGTCGATGCGCCGTGGGTCGATGACGATCAGTCGTGCGCCCTGGCGCAAGCGGCGCTTGAGCTGGGAGCCGAACACCGGGTGCGCGTCGGTGGGGTTGGCGCCCATCACCATGATCACGTCGGCCTTCATCACCGAATCGAAATTCTGCGTGCCGGCGGACTCGCCCAGGGTCTGCTTGAGACCGTAACCGGTAGGCGAGTGGCAGACACGGGCGCAGGTGTCGACGTTGTTATTGCCGAACGCGGTACGCACCAGTTTCTGCACCAGGTAGGTTTCTTCGTTGGTGCAGCGGCTGGAGGTGATGCCGCCGATGGAATCGCGCCCGTACTTGAGCTGGATCCGGCGCAGTTCGCTGGCGGCATAGGTGACCGCCTCGTCCCAGCTGACTTCCTGCCACGGGTCGTTGATGTGCTTGCGGATCATCGGTTTGGTGATGCGATCCGGGTGCGTGGCGTAGCCCCAGGCGAAGCGGCCCTTGACGCAGGAATGGCCGTGGTTGGCCTGGCCGTTCTTGTCCGGGACCATGCGCACCAGTTGTTCGCCTTTCATCTCGGCGCGGAACGAACAGCCCACGCCGCAATAGGCGCAGGTGGTGATGACGCTGCGCTCCGGCTGGCCGATCTCCACGACGCTCTTGTCGATCAGGGTCGCCGTCGGACACGCCTGCACGCAGGCGCCGCAGGACACGCATTCGGAATCGAGGAAGTTGTCACCGCCGGCCGCTTCCACCCGGGAATCGAAACCGCGCCCAGTGATCGTCAGGGCGAAGGTGCCCTGGATTTCCTCACAGGCGCGTACGCAGCGGCTGCAGACGATGCACTTGCTCGGGTCGTAGTCGAAATACGGGTTGGAAACGTCCTTGGCCTCGGCCAAGTGGTTGGCGCCCTCGTAGCCGTAGCGCACTTCGCGCAGGCCCACCTGCCCCGCCACGGTCTGCAACTCGCAGTTGCCATTGGCCGAACAGGTCAGGCAATCCAGCGGGTGGTCGGAAATGTACAGCTCCATCACGTTGCGCCGCAGCGTGGCGAGCTTGGAGGTTTGCGTGCGCACCACCATGCCCTCCGTTACCGGCGTGGTGCAGGACGCGGGATAGCCGCGCATGCCGTCGATTTCTACCAGGCACATGCGGCAGGAGCCGAAGGCTTCCAGGCTGTCGGTGGCGCAGAGCTTGGGAATGGTGGTGCCGAGCATGGCAGCGGCGCGCATGACCGAGGTGCCGGCGGCGACGCTGATTTCGCGCCCGTCGATGGTCAGGCTGACCTGCACGTCGCTGTCACGCGCCGGGGTGCCCAGGTCGATATCGGTGCTGGGATCGAAGATGGTGATCATTGGTCAGCCTCCGTGGTCGCCAGACCGAAGTCGGCGGGGAAATGCTTGAGGGCGCTGGCGACAGGGTAGGACGTCATCCCACCGAGGGCACAGAGCGAACCGTATTGCAGGGTGTCGCACAGGTCCTGCAACAGCAGGGCCTGTTCCTGGCGGTCACCGGCTTCGGTGCTGGCGATCAAGCGGTCCACCACTTCCACCCCACGGGTGGAGCCGATCCGGCACGGCGTGCACTTGCCGCAGGATTCCTCGGCGCAGAACTGCAAGGCGAACCGGGCCATCTGGGCCATGTCCAGGCTGTCGTCGGCGACCACCACACCACCGTGGCCGAGCATCGCGCCCATGGCGGCGAACGCTTCGTAGTCCAGCGGCGTATCGAATTGCGAAGGCGGCACCCAGGCGCCCAACGGCCCGCCCACTTGCGCGGCCTTCAGCGGACGACCGCTGGCGGTACCGCCGCCATAACCTTCCACCAACTCCCGCAGGCTCAGGCCGAAAGCGCGCTCCACCAAGCCGCCATGACGGACGTTGCCGGCCAGTTGGAACGGCATCGTGCCCAGGGAGCGGCCCATGCCGAAGTCGCGATAGAACTGCGCGCCTTTCTCCAGGATGATCGGCACCGAGGTCAGGGTCAGTACGTTATGCACCAGCGTCGGCAAGCCGAACAGGCCTTGCAGCGCCGGCAGCGGCGGCTTGGCGCGCACCGTGCCGCGCTTGCCCTCGAGGGATTCCAGCAGCGCGGTTTCCTCGCCACAGATATAGGCGCCGGCGCCGACTCGCACTTCCAGCTCGAAGGCGCGACCGCTGCCGCTCACGTTCGTGCCCAGGTAACCGGCCTCGCGAGCGATGTGCAGCGCGTCGTTCAGCGTACTGACGGCGTCCGGGTATTCCGAACGCACGTAGATGTAGCCCATGGTCGCGCCCACGGCGATGCCGGCGATGATCATGCCTTCGATCAGCAGGAAGGGGTCGCCTTCCATCAGCATGCGGTCGGCAAACGTGCCGGAGTCGCCTTCGTCGGCATTACAGACCACGTACTTCTGCGGCCCCTGCGCGTCACGCACAGTGCGCCACTTGATGCCCGCCGGGAACGCCGCGCCGCCGCGGCCGCGCAGGCCGGAGTCCAGCACGCTGGCGACCACCTCGGCGCCATCCATCTGGATCGCCCGGGCCAGGCCGAGAAACCCGCCTTGGGCACGATAGTCATCAAGGGACAAGGGCCGGGTGATGCCAGCACGGGCAAACAACAGGCGCTGCTGGCTTTTCAGATAAGGAATGTTCTCCACCAGCCCCAGGGCAGCAGGATGGCTGCCCGGATCATGGGCCAGCGCATCGAGCAGGGCCGGCACGTCTTGGGCCGTGACCGGGCCAAAACCCAAGCGCCCTTCAGGCGTCTCCAACTCAACCAGTGGCTCCAGCCAATAGAGGCCACGGGAACTGGTCCGCAACACCTGCAACGGCAACTGTCGACGTTCAGCCTCAACGGCCAACGCAGCCGCGACTTTGTCCGCGCCCACGGCACGGGCCACCGAATCGCGGGGGATACAGAGCGTCAGCATGCGCCCTCCTCCCTGCAGTCATTCACCAACTGACGCAGGCGCTCGGGCGTGATCCGCGCATGCAACTCCCCGTCCAGTTCCAGGGCCGGCGAGCAGACGCAGGCGCCCAGGCAATAGACCGGCCGCAGGCTGATACTGCCGTCGGCGCTGGTGCCGTGATCGTCCAGCGCCAGTTGCTCGCGCAACTGCGCAGCCAGGGCTTCGGCGCCCATGCTCTTGCAGGACTCGGCCCGGCACAGGCGCAGGGTATGGCGCGCCGGCGGCGTGGTACGGAAATCGTGGTAGAAACTGATGACCCCGCGCACTTCAGCCAGGCTGAGGTTCAGGGCGTGGGCGATCTCCGGGACGGCGCTGTCGGGGACATACCCGCAGCCTGCCTGGATGGCATGGAGAATGGGCAGCAAGGCACCGGGGGTGTCCTTTTCGCGCGCAAGCACGCTGTGGATCATGGGCAGGTGAAGCGTCTCATCGGGCATAAACGTACCTCGGCATCTCGAACGACACCGCCGCATAGCGGCAGCCGTCCGGAGTCTTGGCTGCGGCGTCCGGCCCACGTCACGGTAGCGTGGCACATCCGATCGCCATTCTCGCTCTCCGGCCAGGTGTCTTTGGCGCACCTGGTCCGAGGCATTCTCACAGCTTGCCACTCCCGGGGGTTGGCGATTGCACATGGACGACGAAACGTGTTCTGAAAGCGACTTCTTGAAAGCCCTGCCCGTTAATCCGCGCCGCCTGAACGAAATCGACATGCGCCCACTGTGGTTATGTGAACCATCGCTCGCCCTTAATCGGCTTGGCGCAACGCATTGGCAACCAATGTAAACGCAGGCGAAGGCTGCCGCCGGCTGGGGTAGTACAGATAGTAGCCTGAAAATGGCGGACACCAATCTTCCAGCACGCGCATCAGCCGCCCCTCTTGAAGATGGGGTTCAAACTCCTCTTCTGGCAGGTAGGCGACGCCCAGCCCAGCGACCGCCGCCTGCACGATATGAGTCGACGTGTTGAAAATGAGTTGGCCGTCCACTCGTACGTTCACCTGCTTGCCCCGCCGCTCGAAATCCCACACATAGAGCCCGCCCGATGTTGGCATACGCTGGTTGATACAACGATGGTTCACCAGATCACGCGGGTGCCCGGGAACGGCACGATTGGCAAAGTACGCTGGCGAAGCCACGGCAGCCATCCGCAACGCAGGGCCGATCGGGACCGCGATCATGTCCTTGTCGATGGTGTCGCCCAGCCGCACGCCCGCATCAAAACGATCCGCCACGATGTCCCGAAATCCGTAGCAGACGTCGAACTCGACATTGATATCCGGGTAATCGTGCAGCAGCCCGGTCAGTTTGGGCAGCAAGGTCGTGCGCAGGACATGATCGCCGCAGGTGATGCGCACAGTGCCCGCGGGCTTGTCGCGCATTTCCGTGAGCCTATCCAGCTCGGCTTCTATTTCATCGAAGCGATTACCGATGGCGTGCAACAGCCGTTCGCCCGCAAGGGTCGGCGAAACGCTGCGGGTGGTCCGCGTCAGCAAGCGGATCTGCAAGCGTGCTTCCAACCCGCTGATTGCCTGGCTCAGCGCCGATTGGGTGACGCCCAGCGCCCCGGCAGCTCGCGTGAAGCTGCCTTCGCGCGCCACCGTGACGAAAGACAGCAGATCGTTGAGGTTTCTTTTGACCATGGCAGCAGCACTTCAAGCAAATTGATTAGCCATGCTTATAGCCTTGTTAAGCATTCATTAGCTAGTCGCACCACTGTTCGCAAGTCACCATGAACCCTATGAACAGACACCCATGCACAACTGCGATGCGATCGGCCCGGCGTGGTTTGCTGGCGGTAATGCTCGTGTTTGGCGGCTACGCAACGATGAGTGGTGCCGCGTCGGCGCCCTCGAAAACGGAGAACAGGGTGATGTGGATGACCGTCGGCGAACACCGCTTCGCCATCACCTTGGCCGACAACGCGGCCACCCGCGCGTTTGTCACGTTGTTGCCGCTGACGGTGGCGATGAGCGATCTCAACCGTAACGAGAAATACGCCACCCTTCCCCAGGTGCTACCAGCCGAAGCCAGCAAGCCGGGAACGATCCGCAACGGCGATTTGATGCTGTATGGCACGGACACCCTGGTCATCTTTTATTCGAACTTCAACTCGACCTACGCCTACACCCGCCTTGGGCAAGTGGACGACACCGCGAAGTTGGCTCAAGCGCTGGGCCGGCGAGATGTGCAAGTGAGCTTTTCCCAACACTGATGACACCCCATCGACAGGATCCCCAATGAAAAAGATCATCGTTTTACTCACCCTTCTTGTCACTTCGCTCACAGCCATAGGAGCCGATATGTCCAACGGCGCAGATAACTTTTATACCAGCGATGACGTAACCGTACAGAAGGTCAATTTCAAGAACCAATATCAAATGAACGTGGCAGGTAACCTGTTCATTCCGAAAAAACTCAATGGCAAGACCCGGAGTCCGGCGATTGTCGTCGGCCACCCGATGGGCGCGGTCAAGGAGCAGAGCGCCAACCTCTATGCCACGAAAATGGCGGAAAAAGGCTTCGTGACCCTTTCCCTGGATTTGTCGTTCTGGGGCGAAAGCGAGGGGCGGCCGCGTAATGCCGTCTCGCCGGATATCTATGCCGAGGACTTCAGCGCCGCGGTGGACTTTCTCAGCGCCCAGCCTTTCGTCGACAAGGAGCGGATTGGCGCGATCGGCATCTGTGGCAGTGGCAGCTTCGTGATCAGCGCAGCCAAGATCGACCCACGCATGAAAGCCATTGCTACGGTGAGCATGTACGACATGGGCGGCGTCAATCGCAACGGGTTGAAGCATTCCCAAACGCTCGAACAGCGCCGGTCGATCATTGCCCAAGCCACCCAGCAGCGTAACGTCGAGTTCGCTGGCGGTGAAACGCTTTATACCAGCGGTACGGTGCACCAGTTGGACGCCAACACTCATCCTATCCAACGTGAATTCTTTGATTTTTACCGCACCCCGCGCGGCGAGTTCACGCCATCCGGCTCGTCGAAAGACCTGACCACGCACCCGACGCTGACCAGCAACATCAAGTTCATGAACTTCTACCCGCTCAATGACATCGAGACCATTTCACCGCATCCGATGTTGTTCATTGCTGGGGCCGATGCGCACTCCCGGGAATTCAGCGAGGAGGCTTATAAGCTCGCCGGTCAGCCCAAGGAGCTTGTCATCATTCCTGGGGCTGGCCATGTCGATCTTTATGATCGGGTCGACCTCATTCCGTTCGATAAGCTGACGACGTTCTTCCAGAGCAATCTGAAGTAATATCTGGCCCAGTCGATGTGGGGCGTGGCCAGACTCCCCGGCGGCCCGTTGATTCGCAAGGATGTGGTCGATCCATTGCGCTACCTCGGCCACCCGGTGGTACGCCGCAATTACGAGGCCAGCAGGGACGTCGCCTCCCTCGGACCGATTGCTACCCGAAACAGCACCTACGCGTTGCAAGAATACGGGTAGCGTGATCGTGCCTCGCCAGCGCTCATGGCAGATGGAAAATGTTCGCCTGGCGTTGATGGCAGAATGCTGCTTGCTTGGCTACCATTTCTCAACGCATACCCTCTTCGAGGTTGGAATCGTTTCTGGCGTAAACCAACAGCCAGTCAGAGCATCCCTGTCGATAGGCAGGAAAGGTATGTTTCAACGTTAACCTTCAAAAATTCATAGCGTTACAAGGAGAGTAAGCATGAACCTAGACTGGCCAGCGTTGGGCTTGAATAACGTAGAACACTCTTTTGGAACCAAGTTTGGCGCCAGCGCCAATCCTTTTCTTCAAAAAGCACTGAAGGATCAAAAGAAAAACGGCAACTGCTTCGCTTACTCGATGCTCTGGTGCCGTCAAAGCATAAAGTTGAACCGCAAGCTTCAGAGCAAGAATGAGTTAATCACGCACATGCCACTCATGGTCGCAGCGCAAGCGATGCAGTCGCAGCAGGTGCGGCAGAACAAAAAGGGCGCCTACGGAGCGGAGGGCATGCTGGGCGAGGCCTATTACCAAGCGATGGCGGCTGCATTCTGCGTTAGCGCAGCGGAGGTTGGCAAAGATGTTGGATCTATTTTGAGCGACCACAACGGCTGGCTCGACTTGGTCACCAAGTCAGAAGGGCACTATGTAATAGCCTTTATCTTCTCCGGTGGAGGAGCGCACGCTGTAGCGGCGTCGAATAAAGGTAGGGAGCTGGTATTTTTTGATCCCATTTATGGCCAGTATTCAGTCGATAATTACGCGCCATGGGAGCTGATGCAGTACTACGCCGATGTCAAGAAAGGCTGCGACAGCTACGGCTTTATAACGAATTGGATCGCGGTCAGCGTGACCTGAGGCAGCTTCATGTCGACGTCGAATCGGATGACTGATTGGCGGCACGTGCATCGTCAGTTATTTATTGAGCAACGGTCATTTCCCACAAGGCCTGTCGCCAACGTCAGGAACAATCCTGAGAAAACGGAAAACTGATACCATCCGGACATTGACACGCTGAGCAGAACAACATGAATCGCCGCAAGAAAATAAACCAGTTATTGAAGGCTAACGCCAAGAAAGCCAGTGCCAAGCTGGCGCCCAAAAACAAGAATCAATACATCAGCAAAGCCGACCGCCTGAAATTGGCAGCTGAAGCCAATGACGCGCCCATTACGTCCCCGGAAAGCTGAGCCACGTCGCGCCCCTTCTTTGAAGCGCTGCTCATTCAAGGCAAGATACGCCCCTTAACCGCAAGGAGCGCATGAATGAGCCCCCTTACCTACCGCCGTCGCACAATCCCCATCCTGATAGGGGCGGCAGCCTTGGCCGTTCTTCCTGGCTGCCATCAGGCGACCTATGAACAGAAAATGGACGCCTGGGTCGACAGCGGCGGGAAGTCCATGCCGACATTCCTTACTTCGGAAGAAATCAAACGGCTGGAAGAAAGACGTTACATCAGGGTTCTGCGTGCCACCTTGGTTCGCGACGCGCTCTACGCCAATCCCGAAGGTCTGCGGGGAAGTGTCAAGTTAACGATGAAGCTGGATCGCCAGGGAGATGTGCGGCTTTGCGAGGCTAAGTCTGCTGAAGCCGGCACCCCCTCCCGTTTGGTGAACCTCATGGCCGACGTTTGCTGGAGTAGAGCGTGGGGCCCCCTCCCGGAAAATCTCCAGAGTCCAAAGGATGGCGGCCTCGAAATCATCGCGCCCTTGATCGCATCAGGGGAGACGCCGTCAATGGCTGATCACGAACGTCTACGCCAACGGGATGCCGTTGAAAGTCGTTTCTTTTGGGACAACGTCGTTGCAAAGCAGTCCCTGAGCGCTTTCGGCACCGCCCGCTTCGACTTCACGGCGAACGCGAAGGGTGAGGTCATTCGGTGCGACGTAGAACTTGAAAAACACAGCCTGCGCCCGGAATACTTTCAACCCAATCCTGAGTTACGGCAGACACTCACCCAGCAATGCCTAGAGTTGAACGTCGCAAAGATGCCTGACTTTCAAGTGAAAGCTGACGGCACTGCGAAGCGCGTGGTCCGGGTGGATTATCTGCCGTGGAAAAATCACGTAGGCCAGCACTAGGAGATTTCTTTGCTGCCTTTAACGGGCGTACGCAACCTTCATATCGGCATCACCCTTTAGGGCAACAGCGGCCAACGACGCAACCCAGACCACCGAAACCCCATAGTTGAGCCGCTGGTACAGGCCAAACAAGTGCCCGTCGGCCAACGCCGTCGCCATCAGCACAACGGTCACAATGGCCAGGACTACGCAGATCGCCGAGAACATGGCGAACCTGGACGACGAAAGCAGCGACTTGCCAAGGAACGCCCACAACGCCCCCGCCAGGGTAAGCGAGATAAACATCACCAATCCCGCAAGGTTGTGGTTCTGTTGCGAAACCGACGGCTGAACCGGCGCACAACCTTGGTCACAGGAAAAATAGCCGGCCACGAAACTTGCCAAACCGTGGACGAAAATCAGTGCGGCGCTAAGCAAGGCCATCCGCGATGCCTTGAACCGTCTCGCCACGCCTAGAGCGAAAAGCACGAACATCACACCCAGGGGAAAGTTGTTCACCCAGGCAGAGAAGCTGTGGGTTGGCGATCCAACGGCGCCTAGTTGGCTCATGGCTTGATCCAGATGGCTATAGCCTGGGTAGGCCCGGGCAGTCAGTGCGACACCCAAAAGCAGCCAGAATGGAATCAATATTCCGAAGCCTAGCAAAGCACGATCGATGGTTTTCATGAGGTGACATTCCTTGTCGTTGTGATGTCTGTTTGTGAGGTGATGTGATGTGAAATATTGCATTGATTCAAGCGTCCAACCGCTCAATCAAGAACCGGGTGCAGGAAACTGCGAGGGGTCAATAACGTACCGGACATGGCAAGTGATTAACAGGCTCAATCCTTTGAATTCTGGAGAAAACGGATTCTACACAGAATACGCAGTCAATCATTAATCGGGATCGAAACACCATGGATGAACGCCAAACAATCATCAAGAACCAGATCCGCGCCATGGTGATCGGTGGCGAATCTGACGAGATCACCTATCGATCGGAATGGCTCGGTTACCTGCCCTTCCCGGTTTTTCATTGGATTGAACACCAGGGCGAAAGCTTTTCCAGCGACTTCCCTTTTGATTGGACCCTCGAAGATCTGGCGAGCCTTGAGCGAATGGGCTTCTTGGAAATACTAGAAGCCTACGAAAACCCGGACGACCCTTTTGATCGGGATATCCGGTATCGCGTTCATGTGGGATGCGTATAACAGTAGACTGGAAAAGATCGACAACCCAAGGAACGGAAAAAAAATGGGCATTCTTGATCGCTTGTTCGGCGGCCGCTTTACCCTGCCGCCACCGGAGGAAACGACGCTCAGCGACGCGGCGATCATGCGGGAGCTGCATCCTTATCGCGCCGAACTGAAGGCGTTTACCCAAGCCCTACTGGCCCGTATACCAGACGCCGAACGTGCCAGGCTGGTCAGGCGCGTGCTGCGCATTTACGGCTCGGGCCAGGAGCCGGCCACCGCGCTGGTGGAAGGCTTGCTGGATGCAGACAAAGGCCAGAAGCTCGAACACTTGGCGTTGCTAGGCGTCGACTGGAGAGGCTTTGATGGTTTCGAGTATCTGGTGCCCTATCTGGTCAGCGCCAGCGGGGTAAAAGAAACTTACCCCTACCGCTATGAGGGTACGCTGCCGATGTCGGAGACGCTGGCCAATTTCGACCGATGGCTCATGGCGTTCGACAAACGCTACCTGCACCTGGACGCTGGTAGCGACGAATATGTCGGGTTCATTGCCGATACCGACCAGGTCGAAGCCATGATCGAACTCGCACGGCAAGCAGGTGTTGCAGTGCGCCTCGAGAGCTTTTGAACCGGAATGGGTATTCGCTGAATCTCGTTATCCCGCTGAACGAAGCACGCCGCATCACAGTCGGAGCAACAAGACCCTCGACAAAGAAACCTGGCCCATGCTCCTACGACTTGCTGCCCTCGCTACGCTGTTCACCTTGGCTGCCGGCACAGCGGCCGCGGCACCGGAACCGCTGCGCCTGGAAAGCTTGAAACGCTGCGGCGACCTGTTGCAAAGCCAGCACCAGGATTGGTGCCTGACAGCGCGCGGGCTGGGTGATGCAACGCCGCAACTGAAGTTGGGAGCAAAGGCAATACCCGCAGACATGGTCCAACGCGAAGGGAACAACCTGCGCGTGCGCCTGGACGCCGCCGATTACCAAAGCGGCCCGCTCTGGCTGGAAGACGGCCTACGCACCAGCAACGCCGCCTGGCTGACCTTGCGCAACAGTCACGTGCTGGCCGCCGGGCCGGACGCAGTGGCGAAGAACATGGACGGCCTGACCACTTATGTCGACCTGGTCAGCGTGCTGATCGAGGAAGACCGTGATGGCCGCCAGGAAGCCGAGCGCCTGGCCCACAAGTACGGCGCGAAGGTGGTCGGCAGCATCGCGCCGCTGAACCTGTACCAACTTCGCTTGCCCGCCAAGGACCTGGTGCAGCGCGATGCACTGGTGCTGCGCCTGGGCAGCGAGACCAGCGTGGATGCCGTGGTGATCGAGGAGTCCTCTGCCGAAGAAACCGAGCAGGCCGCTGCCCATCCTGAAGAACCGAAAAAACCCGCCCTGGACTCCGACGAATGGGCCGCGAATCGCTTTCTCGACGCGGTGAACTATTACCAACGGCGCATCCCCGGCCGTCAGCCACCCATCCAGCCGCAACCGGTGCGCATTGGCCTGATCGAGCGCGATGTGGACTTCGACACGACGGATTTCGCGGACGACGTCGGCGCCTGCTCGCCGCCGCGCACTTGCGTCTACGCCCGCGATGCAGACAAACCGGACAATCACGGCACGACCGTCGCCGGCATCCTCGCCGCACGTTGGGATGACAGCGGCAACACCGGTTTCCTCCGTGGCCTGGACAAGGCCAGCGGTGGCTTCGAGGTCATCGTCGAACGTAACTCCGATGCTGGCATCACCGCCAACATCGCCGCCTCGGTCAACCTCGTGGAAGACGGCGTGCGTGTGCTCAATTGGAGCTGGGGCATCCACCGCGTCGGCGCCAAAGACATCAAGGGCGATGACGTCGACTCGCTGCTGCGCTCGGGCCTCGCCATGGGTGGCTACGAAGAACTGCTGGAAGAGTTTTTCCTTTGGCTGCGCAAGGCGCATCCCGACGTGATCGTGGTGAACTCCGCCGGCAATGGTTCTTCCTTCTCGGGCAGCGACGAATATCGCCTGCCCTCATCCTTCATCACAGAGCAATTGCTCGTGGTCGGCGGGCACCAGCGCAGCGAGCATACTGGCGTTGCCGTCGACGACCCGGCCTATGCGGTCAAGCGCAGCTCCTCGAACATCGACATGCGCGTCGACATCACCGCCGCCGCTTGCGCCCACGCCTCGACGAGCAGCGCCGGCCAGGACAGCGCCGTGCATTGCGGCACGTCCTACGCCACGCCCATGGTCGCGGGCCTGCTGGCGGCGATGCTGTCCATCAACCCGCAACTGCAACCCGAGCAATTGCGCATGCTGTTACGCCGTAGCGCCATGACCATCGGCGAAAACCACGACTTCGAACAGATGGACGGCGAAGACCTCACCGCGCCCATCCTGCCGTCGGAACGCCGCTACCAACTCAACGACAAGGACGTCGGCCGCTCGGCACGGCTGGACATGCAAAAGGCCCTGGATTTGGCGGCGCAAAGCCGTGATCGTGTGCGTTGAACCGGCGGGTCATGGGAGCAATCGGTAAGTGGATTGCACCAAGCCCGACGCAAAGCTGCGGCTGGATACGAGTTTCAAATCCACATCCTGCTCAAGCCCGCCAAACAACGGCCGCCCCGAGCCAATCAACACCGGAACGGTGGTAATCACCATATCGGTCACCAAGCCCTCGCGCAGGAACGACTGCACCACCCGCCCGCCATCCACATAGACGCGCTGCACGCCTTGGCTTGCCAGCTCCGTCATCAACGCCTTCGGTGCCAGGTTGGAGAAACGCAGCTTATTCTTCAACGCCTCGGGCACCGGCGAATCGGCCAACTGTCTGGACAGCACCACCACGGGCCGGTCGTAGAACCAGGTGTCGAAGGTCCGTACCTTTTCATAGCTCCCGCGCCCCATCACGATGACGTCCTTGTCGGTGATGAAGTCTTGATAGCCGTGGTCCTCGGATGGGTCGTCGCGTTGCAAGAGCCAGTCGATGTCACCGTCGGGCCGAGAAATGAAACCATCCAGGCTGGTGGCGATGAAGACGTGAGCGGTAGGCATTTGAGGCTCCTTTGTTGTGGTGGATATTGAAGTGTGGCCGTGAGTTGAAGACTTGTTCAGCGACGCCACACCCGCCCGTCGCTATTCACTACCCAAGGTGACCGATCAGCAACGATACGCACCCCGCCGGCCCAACGCTCTGCTGGCGCGTAATCGAGCCAGTTGATATGCCCGAGCAACATTTGCTCGCCCAAGGCCGTCACACGAACAAGGCGCCTCTGCCATTCACGTCCCGGCTGTTCATGCACCAAGGGGTGTGGTGCATCGATCAACGGTCGCAGCAGCGCATGGAACATCAGGTCGCCCAGATAAGGCAGAGGCTCGTAGCTCATCATTAGATGGCTGAACACCTTACCAGCAGGCAGCTCGCCATGATCGGCGAGCACACGCAGCACCAGCCGCTGAGTCAGACTCAAGCCGTCGCCTGCCCCGGGAAGCTCCTGCAGTTGTCTCGCCAAAGCAGGCCCGAGCAGCGGCAGCGCGGGATGCAAGTGTGCTGCAAGGCCTGCCCAGTCGCCTGGGTCTGCTGCGGTGTAGGCGGCCCATGCTTCGCGCGCCAGTGCCAACGCGTCCTCACCGAGCGAGCGCCGTTGCGACCAGAGCCAGGGGAGCAAATCCGGGGCAAGCTGACCAATGCCAATAAAGCGCTCCACGCCGGGTACCCGGCTGATTTCAATCAATTCGAGCCTGCGCGGCAAGGCCGGTAAACTCGCCAGTAACCGGATCAGAAACAATTGATCGTAGGCATCGCCCTCGCACCACAGTACCAGTTCACCGTCCGCGTCCAGTTTTGCCAGCGCGTCACGCTGCATGGCCTGGCGCTGTTGAATATCACGGTGAGAGAGCCCAAATGCCTGTACCAGGAAATTGGCTCGCACTGACCAGTAATCATCGTCAGGTAATGCGGGGACCGGACCCATCACCATCGGATCATCAAACATATGAAACGAACCTGAAAAACCAGCCACCCGCAGGCTGTGCTCGATGTCGTTACCGCATCGCCAATGCTGGACCGCCGCTTCGTTAGTCGCAACGAACCCCGGATGACGTGCGGCGAACGTCACGCCATCGGTGTGGGTAATCAGCTTGGGCCAACTGGCGAAACCAGCCTCACGGGCAACCAGCCATTGTGTGTCGGCCAGTCGATAGTCCGGGCCAGACAAGCCCATTGCGCGCAGCTGCTCACGCACATTGTCGGCTTCATGGTTTTTCAGTGCCTTCAAAAGACGCTTGGCGCGCTTACGCAGGAAGGGTAAATCGAGGAGACCGTGATGACGGGAAGCGTTGGTGGCGGGCATGCCAACTCCTTACAGGGCTCGGTCCGCCGACAAGCCGGGAGTTGGAATGAAAAATTCGAAAAACCTGCCTTGGGGATGACCCCTTCGCGCGGACCGCAGGCGCAGCAAACGCCCGGGGACCGACTTTAGCGGGAAGTACTGATGAAAGCAAAGCTTGGCGGTGGGCAGATTTCGGAGTGCTGGGGAGGTGCATCCCCTCTGGGTTGCTGTGAACATCTAGAAATCTGGCCATGGACTGTGCCGCAACAGGCGACTTTCGGCCCAGAAACGGACGCTGGACAGCGCACGACTATGGAAAAAAGGCTTATACCCCATGCCGTTCACTTAAGAAAAATGATGGCCCTGTGGCGAGGGAGCTTGCTCCCGCTCGGCTGCGAAGCAGTCGTAAACCGGCGATGCGGTGTGTGTCTGATACGCCGCACTTGGCAGGTTTTGGGGCCGCTTCGCGGCCCAGCGGGAGCAAGCTCCCTCGCCACGGGTTTGTCGATTGCCTTAAGTGAACAGCATTGGGCTTACACGCCTGCTTACCAGTTGTAACTCACTTTGGCGGTAATCTCGCGACCCGGGTTGTAGAAGTTCGCTGTGCCGGAACCGACCACGTGCTGCTCATCCAGCAGGTTGCTGACGTTCACCGCAAGGTCGGTGCCCTTGGCGATCTCGTAGTTGAAGGCGGCGTCGAACAGCGTGGTGCCATCGCTTTTGCCGGAGTTGGCTGCATCGAAGTAATAAGAGCCGACATAGCGTGCCCCCAAGCCAACGCTGACATCCGTGCCGGGCACGTCGTAATAACTCCAGAGCGAAGCGGAATGCTGGGGCGCCGTGGAGAACTCATTACCCTTCAGGGAGCTGCCGTCGTACAACGAACCGCGCAGTACCTCGGACTCCATATAGGAGTAGCCACCAATCAGGCTGAGGTTCTGCGTCACCTGCGCCTTGGCCTCCAGGTCGAGGCCACGGGCCCGCGATTCACCCACCGTCTGTTGCTCAATGATGCCGCTCGGCAGCACCACGGCGATGGTGACGTTTTCCTGGGTCAGGTCATAAACGGCTGCGGAGAACAGTGCGTCCATCCCCATCGGCGCATACTTCACGCCCACTTCGTACTGCGTGCCCGTCTGCGGTGTTACGCCAACCTGAGGCGGCGAGACGGATTCCACCATGCTCACATAGGTGGACACCTCATCGTTGACGATATAGGTCAACGCACCTCGGTAGGAGGTTTCGGAGAAGTTGTCTTTTTCCGTGGATATCAAGCCTTTGCTGGTAAGGTCCATCGAGTCGTTGCGCATACCCGCGGTGACGATGAAACGCTCGTAGAACGATAGGTTCTGCTGAAGGAACACGGCCTTGGTGGTCGCGTCTCGCTTGTTGACGGCATACGGCGTGATTGAACGTGGAACGCCAGTAAACACGGGATTTGCAATGTCAATCGGGGTGGTCAGGGCGTAGACCGAGCTTTCCTTGGTGGTCGAATCGAGGTACTCCACGCCCACCAGGCTGCTGCTGTCGATGTTCTCGAAGCGGGCATCGTATTGCAGCATCAGATTGCCGTTGAACTGGTCGGCCTCACTGTCCGTTCCAAACAGATACCGGTCAACGGTAGTACCGACACGTGCGGCGCTGTCGCTGAGATAAACGTAGCCAAAATCATCGGTCAACTTGCTGTAACGCAGATTGCTGCGCAATACAAAGCCGTTGTCGAAGTCATGGGTGACGTTACCGCTGAGGCTGGTGCGCTCGACATCGTGGAAGTTGTAACTGGGCTCACCATAGAACTTGCTGCGGTCGTATTCCTTGTCCAGCGGATAGCCGCCACTGTTGGGCGAACTTTCAGTTTTCAGATAGTCCAGAATCACGGTGGCTGACGTGTAATCCGTGGGTGCCCAGGTGAGGCCACCCATCACCAACCGGTTGTCGTCCTGTGAGTGATCGTACTCGCGGTCGCTGTTTTGGCCTTTGGCAGTAAAGCGGCCAGCCAAGGTTTTCTCGTCGTTCAGCGCATCCCCCACATCGATGCCTGTCTCGACATGGTCAAACGACCCGTAGGTCACATAGCCTTGGCCAAACTGCTCGAAGCGCGGTTGTTTGGTCACGAAGTTCACCGAACCACCCGGGTCCGCGGGGCCAAACAGCGTGGAGTTGGCGCCACGCAAAATCTCGATGCGTTCATAGGCGAATGGATCTTCGCGTACGCCGCGCATCGAACTCAGGGTCAAGCCGTCACGGTAGGTAGTGGCCTGGAAGCCCCGGATCTGGAAATAGTCGTTGCGGTCATCCGTACCATAGAAGTCACTGACCACGCCCGGCGTGTATTGCAGCGCCTCTTCCGTGGTGCTGACGCTGCGTTGCTCCATTTCCTTGTTGGTAACCACCGACACCGATGCCGGTGTATTGAGAATGCTGGTTGCCACCTTGCCGCCAACCCAGAGCTCCTGGGCGACCACCGAGTTGGCGTCGTCGTCGGCACTGACCCTGACCTTGGCATTGATGATGAGGGGGGCAAGGCGGTAGTCCTCGACGTCCGTTGCGCCGAGCTCCAGCGGGCCGGCGGGCTTTGGTCGAGGGGACAGTAGATAGGCATTCGGGCCTTGCTGTTCGATTTGCAATTCGCTCCCCTGCAGCAACGATGACAGCGCTGCCGATGTATCGAGCGTGCCATTCACGCCAGCCGTGGTGCGGTTCACTACACTCGACGCGTCGAAGGAAAGACTGATGCCAGCCTCCCGCGCAAAACGATCAAGCGCCGGCGCCAGTGGGCCGGCAGCGATGTTCCACTGCTTGACTTGGTTGCTGTGGTCAGCGCTCGAGGTTTGCGCCAGCGATGGCAATGCGTAGCTGCTCACGATCAAACCCAAAATCGCACCGTGCAAGGCACGATTTAATGGATGGCGCTGTGAAACCGGGGACGAACTCATTTTCTCGCTCCAAGAAAGGACATCGGCAGACTGGCCTGTATTCCGGCCTTCCTTAGAGGTCGAACGAGAATGAGAAAGCACCTCATTCTTTTTCAGGTGGCGCAAAGTTCCGATGGGCTCAGGTGGCAGCGGTCACGGTCACCCAATAGCGGGTCCGATAATCAATGTGCAAGCGCAGTGATTGCGCGATCAATGCCAGGACCTGATCGTTGTCGGCGAGCTGGAAGGTGCCGGAAACGCGACGATCAGCGACCTCTTCGGCGCAGCGCAGTACCCCGGGGCGATAACGCGACAGCTCCACGATGAAATCATTGAGGCGCATATTGCGTGCACTGATCACCCCGTCACCCCAGCTCCATAGATCAAGGCCATTGCCTTTGAACGTTCGGGCGCCACTTGATGTGAACAGCAGCTGATTGCCTGCCTGGACGCTGCGGCTCGCAGGCGTTTGACTGGAGCCGGGGAAAACCGTGACTGATCCTTCCTGAGCCGCGACCAGAGTGCCATCGTCCAGCTCGCGTGCCAGAAAGCGGGAGCTCTGGGCGCGCATGATCCCGTCACGGGATTGCACCCAGAACGGTCGCGCTCGAGGCGAGTGTTGATCCGCACCGACATTCACGATGATTTCACCCCGTCGCAGGATGATCAGGCGTCGCTGGGCGTCGAAATCGCTGTCGACGGCACTATCACTATTGAGCTGGATAAGGCTGCCATCATCGAGTTGGAAGCGTCGTTGCTCGCCGGTGCTGCTGCGTTGCTGCGCAAGCATCGCGGGTACGGGTGTGTAGTCCCGGCCGAGCCAGGCTGCCGTGCTGACAGTCGCCAATAGGCCCAGTAGCTTCAGGCTTTCGCGCCGCCGCATTCCATGATGGGTGCCATTAAGGGTTTGTCGCGCCAGTTGAGCGGGCACGCCGACGAATTCATCCCCAAGCGTTTCCACACGCTGCCACGCCAACACATGCTCCGGGCGCTGCTGGAGCCAATGCTCAAAAGTGCGCTGTGTCTGTTCATCGGCTTGATTGAAGCGAAGGCGCACCAGCCATTGGATCGCCTGCTCGACAATGGCCGGATCCAGCGTCTGCGGCTCACGACTCGACATAACGCAAGCGATAGCAGTGTTGCAGGGCCGTGGCCAGGTCGCGTTCCACCGTCGCGCGGGAAACGCCCAGCTTTTCGGCTATTTGCGCGCACGTCAGGCCGTCGAGTCGGGCAAATAAAAATGCCTGGCGAACTCTCGGTTTAAGCATACCGAGCATGCGATCTATGCGCTCGAGCGCATCAAGAATCATCAGTCGGCTTTCTTCCGAGGGCACCTCGTGTTGAGGCAGCAACATGATGCTTTCCAAGTAGGCACGTTCGAGTTCGCGACGACGATACTGATCAATCATCAGTCCGCGGGCGATACTGCTCAAATAGGCGCGTGGTTCACGCAAGGGGCTGGACTGACGGGACTTGAGCAGGCGTACGAAGGTGTCCTGCGCCAAATCTGCTGCGTTATCGCGACATCCAATGCGTCGGATTAGCCAGCCGTATAACCACGAGTGGTGGGTTCGATAGAGCAGCCCTAGATCTGCAGTACCTAGTGTTTCATCGCTGCGCATCGGAATCCCGGCAAGTACATGATTGATAATTAATCGCATTCTACTCAGGCGATAGGCCTTAGGCAAATACGTGGCGCTTAGTGTCCGCTTCTGGGCGAACGCTTCTCCACCCAAAGCCGATACTGGCGGGTGCGAAATGCCAGGGTGAGCTGTTGCAGGATCAGCGCGCGCAACGGCGACACCCTCGGATCGGGCTTTTTGGCCCGACTCAGTTTGTGCAATTGAAACTTCACGACCGCCATGTTCGCCAAGGCCGCAAGGGTCTTGTTTTTCCAAGTAATGGGCGGCAGTTGCGTGGCGTTGTCTTTGCCCAGCAGCCAGTCATGCGGCAGATAAGGATCGATGGCCAACGCCGTTCCGATGCCCACCATGTCCACACCGCTTTGCACGACGCTTTCGGCCATCGGATTGATTCAATGGGCGGACTGCCTGGAAACTCGATTCATCGAACGGCCCGGTTCATTGCATCAATGAGGTCTGCCTTGCCGCCGGCAAGCGAAGGTGCTGAAGCAGCCACCTTATCGTGTGGGAATCCAAGGGGCATGGCGCTGGCAGCGTCCAGCTGTGCCAGTTGATCCGCCGTCAGCTGAACTTCGACTGACGCCAGGTTATCGGCCATCTGCTCCGGCGTGCGTGGACCGATGATCGGGAGTGTTCCCTTGGCCAGCACCCAGGCGATTGCGATCTGGCCCGGCGTGTGGCCGGTCTCTTCGGCGATCGCTAACACCGCGTCCACCGTCGAGGTCTTGCGCTCGCTGTCCTCATCGTGGATCACCGCCCCCAAACCCTGCGCACGACCGGTTTCCCCTTTGCGGTATTTACCGGTCAGCAAACCACCGCCGAGCGGTGACCATCCGACGGTTCCCAGATTGAAGGCAGCGGCCATCGGCAGGAGTTCGCGTTCGGCCGAGCGCTCCACCAGGCTGTGCTCCAATTGCACCGCCGATATCGCCGACCAACCCCGAAGCTCCGCCAGGGTGGCGGCCGTTGCGACACGCCAAGCCGGGAAGTTCGACAGTCCGCTATAGAGCACTTTGCCAGCGCGGATCAGGTCATCCAGCCCCCGCACAATTTCGTCGATAGGCGTTACGCCATCGGGCATGTGCACCCACAAAAGATCAATGTGATCCGTCTTGAGGCGCTTGAGGCTGGCCTCCACCGAGCTGCGCATGGCTTTGCGGCTGTTGCCGGAGCGCAGGACGCCGGCACCAGGTGAATCACCCAGCGAAAATTTGGTCGCCAACACGACTTCATCGCGCTCGGTCGCCATGAAATCGCCGAGCATGGATTCCGATTGGCCAAATTGATATTGATCGGCCGTATCGATGAAATTGCCCCCTGCTTCCCGGTAACCGTCGTAGATTCTACGGGCCTCGTCCAAGTCGGCCCCGTAGCCCCAGCCTTTACCAAAGTTGCCAGTGCCCAGCGCGAGGGAAGAGACCCGCAGGCCGGTATTGCCGAAAATGCGATAGCGCATGACGGACTCCTTCAGGGCAAGAGGCTTCGGCGACCTGCGCTGGGTTGAGAGTGAATGAGTGCGCATGGAGTCTAGACGGGTTATTGCGGGCTTGCTGCGATGGGTTGGCTCGCCTATTGAACCTGACTCAAGAGATTGATAGGGTTGCCTCTCTTTCAAAACGCCCTCCCGGTTCGCCGGGAGGGCGTTTTCGTTTTGGTTCCCCCAACCACAAAGGAACCATGAAATGAAAGCATCCGTTGAAATCAGCTTCGGAGCTGACACCACCTTAGGGTATGTGCGGTACGGCAATGGCCCCATTCACGTACTGGTCATGCATGACTGGCTGGGCGACCACTCCAGCTACGATGCCGTCATGCCCTGTCTTGACGGTCGCGCGTTTACCTATGTTTTCGTTGATTTGCGTGGCTACGGACAATCCATTGAATTGGCTGGCGAATTTACAGTGGAGGAGATTTCCTCCGATTGCCTTATGCTCGCCGACCAGTTCGGTTGGACGCGCTTCCACGTAGTCGGCCACTCGATGACCGGGATGATCACGCAACGTATCGCTGCGGATGCCCCGTCTCGCGTCGCAAGCGCGATAGCGGTGTGCCCCGTTTCTGCCGCTGGCAATCGGTTGAGCCCAGAAGCGCTGACGTTCTTTGCCAGCACGGCAGAAGACGACGAGGCCCTTCGGCGGCTGTTCAAATTCGTGACCGGAGGTCTTTGCGATGGATGGGTTGATCTCAAGGTCCAACAAAGCCGCGACACAGTCTCACCTGCCTGCCGGGCGAGGTACCTCGAAATGATGGTCACAGCAAATTTCGTCGATGACATTCAAGGCCTTGAAACACCGTATTTGATTATTGTCGGCGACAAGGACCCCGGACTTGATACCGCGGCTATGGCCCGAACCTTTCTGGCGTGGCATCCGAACGCAGAACTGCACGTTATCCCGAACTGCGGTCATTACCCGATGCAGGAGTGCCCGCCTTATTTCGCAACTGTTATCGAGGGTTTCCTGAAACGCAATACCGGTTGACCTGAATGGCGTAAATCAGGCTGCGTGCGGACATCATCGGGCCCCTGGCCTGGATTGTCCGCAACGGCTCAAGGCATAGTTGTTTGGATGTCCTTAACGACAACACAAACAACCACTGATCACCGGCTGATCAGGATCGTTCTCAAGAAATGTAACCACGACTTCCATGCCCGTCCGGGGCGGCCCCATCTCACAACTCCAATCGGACGCCCTCTTCAGCCAACAACGACTCTTGTCGTCAAATCGATCTTCACGGTCCCAGGGAAACTCGACCTTGATCCTTGCGAAGCGCCGATCACCCTGGATTTCTTCGTCCTCCAGGGCGATGACTACAGCGGTCTGCTTGCGTAGTACCTGCGGTTTCTTGTGAGCCAACGGCGGACGATAGGACACATTCCATGGCAGCACGATAAAGCGGTTGCGGTACCCTTGGCGGAAGTCATCTTCGTTCCCCGTGTTGCCACTGGCGACGTGCTCACTCATTACCTGTGGTTGCCGGCCTTCGTGGACGACCTGGGTCAGTAGCCATGGGGCATTCCACTCCTGGCGCGGATGGCCTGAGATGTCCAGTACTTGACCGCTGACCAACCGAGTCTGGTCGCTCTGCCCTTCGGCTTGTCGATAAGCCGCGTGGCGGCGTTCCATGGTCCGAAGACGTATCTGTTTTCCGTGCTCATGACCGGTGAAACGCTCCAGCCTGTCATCCGTTTCAATGTCCAGCGGTTGGTGCGAGATACGACGGGGGAGCTGTCCCAGACGCAGGTTGATGCGCTTGATCAGTGGCTCGTTGGCCACCCTGTCGCGCGCTTGCCCATAAGCAGTGGGCTGTCCAATCCTGGGGAAAACCGCCTGATCGTCACCAAAGACCAGCACATGGCCTTGAGCACTGTGTTGGAAGTGAAAGTGAATACCCTCCTCTTCACACAAGCGCTGAACAAAGTGCAAGTCCGTTTCGTTGTACTGAGTACAGTATTCACGGTCTGGGTAGGTCGCCCCCAGATGAAACCGATAAGCGTCGCCCACAACACCGTGTTCTTCCAATATCAAGGCCACGATTTTCGGTACCGAGAACTGTTGATAGATCCTTCGGTTGATGCGGTGACGCAAGTAGGACAACTGCGGGACGAGGGCCAGGCTGTAGCGCATCAAGTGCTGACCATGAGCGCTATGAACGATGTGATAGACCCGTCCATGAATGCCGTTGCCCTTCGCGTCCAAGGTCAGGAAAGCCTCTCGGTCGAAGAGGCCTTCAAGCGCCAGGTCAGACCGTTCGCTAACAAAATCCACGCTGAACAGGTAAGGCCTGCTGAGCGCCTCTTCTCCCGTGAAGGCGAGCACTTGAAAGTCCTGGGAAAAACCGTCGATGGTCAAACTGAAGTGCGTTTGATTGGCTGGGTTGAACATCCGCTGTTCTCTTTTTAAACCTGCTGCTCGTCCGACGCCCGCCTATAACCAAGGCACGCAACGAGCAACAGGCGACAATCAAGTCAGGTCACACACCACTCTTCACTTTGGTCCATATCCGCGTGCGGATTCGCTCCAGTTTCAATGGCAGTGGCTCAAGGGGAATAAGTGTCGCGACCGTCTTTTTGTCGGGATAGATCCAAGGGTTGTCTCGCAACTTCTGCTCGACAAACTCAGCGGCATCTTTGTTTGCGTTAGGGTACAGCGTGTGATTTGAGGTCTTGGCGATAATTTCTGGTCGCAACATATAATTGATGAACGCCATGCCTTCCTTGGGATGGGGCGCATCTTTCAGCAGCACCAGATTCTCCGACCAGGACAGCGCGCCTTCGCGAGGAAGACTGTAGGAAATCTTGCGTCCGGTGTTAGCCTTTTCGTTGATGGCCTGTGCCGCCAGGGCACCATTGGCCCACCCCACAACAGCACAGATATTGCCGTCTGCCAGGTCGGCGTCGATTCTGGACGAATCGAAATAAAGGACGTAGGGGCGGATTTTCAACAGCAAGGCTTGGGCTTTCTGGTAATCATCCGGGTTCTTGCTGTTGCTAGGGAGTCCAAGGTAATTCAAGGCAATCGAGATGATCTCACTGGGAGAGTCGAGCATTGCCACTCCACACGATTGGAGTTTGCTGATGTTTTCTTCTTTGAAGATCAGATCCCAGCTATTGACCGGCGCATCATTGCCCAATGCCGCTTTGACTTTGTCCACGTCATAACCAATGCCAGTGGTGCCCCACAAATAAGGCACGGCGTAGCGGTTACCTGGATCATTGACTGCGAGCTGAGCGAGGATGTCAGGGTCAATATGTGAAAAGTTACTCAGCTGATCACGATCCAAAGGCTGAAGGACGCCCGCCTGGATCAGGCCTGGCAACACATTGGAGGTCGCCACCACCACGTCATACCCGGTGCGCCCGGCCATGACCTTGCTCTGCATGATCTCAGCGCTGTCGAACGCATCCATGTGCACGCGCGTGCCAGTTTCCTGTTCAAACTCCTTTGGCGTCTCAGGCGCCAGCAACCCGAACCAGTTATAGAGATACATCCCAGGCTCTACAGCCGCCACGGATGTGCTTATCCCGACACAGAGAAGCGAGGCCGAAAAAAGGGTTCGCAAATGTGACTTTCTCATGCAACATCCTTGTCAAGACGACATGCCCTCATGGCTATCGTAAACCTGGCAGCGAATATACCGGCTGCCACCGAATAGTAAATACCTACGAATACTTACCTTTGACCTGCGACGCCCTAACCCTAAAGGGGTAGAAAATGCCGTTTGACCTTCACAGCCTGGCCTGGCATCGATCGATCGGGAAGCTGATCATGCAACTGAACCGTCCAGAGTTCTGGAGTTCACTGGTTCGCACATTAAATGAATACGTGCAGATCGATAATTGGGTGGTATTGATTTTCAGCAACCAACAGGTACAGGTCGTCAGTCTTCCCGAAGTGGCCGATGCGGAAGAAGTTGACGCTTTCATTCATCGCTACGTGAAAGGTCTTTATTTACTGGATCCATTTTATATAGCCAATCGGGAAAACCCACAGAGCGGTTTCTTCCACTTACTGGATATTGCACCGGAATACTTCCTTGAAACCGAGTATTACCACAAGTATTTCGCCCAATACATTTCCATGGACGAAGCACAATACAATGTCCAGCTCGACCCCGACAGAACGTTGTGCCTATCTATTGGCAGCAAAGCCCGTTTCAGCCAAGAACAAATAACCTTGCTCGACATTATCAAACCGTGGGTGACTGCATTGATGCATCAGCGCATGGGGTTTGAAATTGACGTGGAGAAAACGCTGGCTGAGCCGCCTCTATGGCCAGAAACGGTCAACCAGCTGGGCACGCAGATAACAGCACGTGAAAGTGATGTCCTGCGTTTATTACTCAGCGGCTTCTCCAACAAAGAAATAGCCGGAAAGCTTTCCCTCTCGGCGGAAACCATAAAGGTGCACCGCCGCAATATTTACGCAAAACTGAATATCAAGTCCCAATCCGAGCTGTTTGCACGATTTTTCATGCCAAGACAGAACGTTCCCGCTACGCATTGAAGTCAGTGGGTACGTCTGGGCATGAGGTATTCTGCGCGGTGTTAAACACGATCCAGGCCTGCGGCGTGCCACTGCTTGTCACGACCCTTTGATCGTTCTGAAGGCGACGCACCAGGAGTTCTGCATGTTGATTGGACATCGGTTCGAGCGCACCGCGCAGGATGACCTGCACATCCACTCCCGTAACCTCGTACAAAGCGCATTCGTGCTGCTGACAGGCGCGCTTGCCTTCATTGCACCGGTGGCGTTCGCCGTGTTTGTGATCGCTGACGGAGGCCTCCCTCAGACTGACGTCGATCCATTGTTCGCATTGCTGATTGTGCTGGGACTGCTGCTGATCCCTGCCCTCGGCCTCCTCTTGATGGTGTACACCGGCGTCCGCGAGACCTTGCTGTTATCGCGACGCGAGGGTGAAGGCAAGCGCCGCACCCGAAACTTTTTTGGACGCCGCGAGCGTGTGCATTCGGTCTTTAGAATCGACACCCCCAAATGCCTCGAACTTCGCCGCCGCCAAGAGGCCGAGCCCGCCTACACCCAGCTGTGGCTGGTGATGCGCGATGGCACCGAGCACCGCCTGACCACCGATAACGTTCCGGTAGTGCCGGGCAGTAAACCCACCGATGTGTGGCTGCGTGAGCTGGCCGACTATTTGAACGTGGCAGTGCCTACTGAAGTGGTCGCGGGTTCGACGGCGGCTGTGAAGCCAGCCTACAGACCTGCTCCAGCCCCAACCAGCGGCAAGGCGGTGAGGGAAGCCAGGCAGCGCAGAACCCAGGAACTCACGCCTGCCCACGAGCCCACTGAAAAACTCGGCACGCCCGCACGCGCCCTGCTCTTTCTACTGGGTGTTTTCCTGGCCGTCCTGGAGCTGAGTCACGTCATCACCTTGGTCCCTGCGCTATTTAGCGGGCGGCTGCGCGTCGGCGGCGGTCGAACCGGCATGACAACGTTCTACTGGGCCGAACAACCGCTGACCTTTTCATTCCACATGCTGGTGGGCATGGCGGAGGTGTTGATCCTCGGATTCATCGCCTGGGGTTGTCTGCGCACGGCGATCCAGGGCCGGATGAGTTCCAATCCCTGAGGGTGGTCAATTCGGCCACTGCTCGGTCAGAAACGGTGAACAGGAGGCGGCCCCCTCGATGTGGTAGACCCTCGGTTCCTCCGAAAAATATTCCTCTAGGCCCATCATGAACACCCGATGGTCTTCACTCGCTTCGAAACCCGGCGTGTGATCCTCAAGTGACTGCCATCGCACGATCAGGTTGAATTGCTCGGGGGTCTCGATCCCTTGCGCCAGCAAGTGACCGCCGTAACCCTTTGCCCGGGTGAGCAAAGGAGCGACCTCGGCAAATGCACGCCTGAACGTTTCAATGCGTTCTTTGTGAACGGGGAGCAGAGCGATCTCATAAATCATGGTATTCCTCGAAAATGGCTTGAACGGTTAAACGTACGCAATTACGGGATCAGCGAAGGCTCGACCGCTATCGCGATTTTTCCTTGAACACCGTTGTTGGGGCTCTCCAGCCGGGCATGGGCCAGCCCAATGTCGGCAAGCGAATAGACGGCGCCAACGTGTGGCCGCAGCTGACCTCGCGCGACCAATGCGCTCAAGTCATCGAGCTTGCCGCGGTTCTGCCTGGTGAAAACGAAGTGGTAACTCGCATTCTTGCCCCAGGCCTGGACAAGATTTTGTGGCTGCGCAATGTCCACGATCGAGACAACGCGGCCAAGCTGTGCCAGCGCGTCGGGGCTGCGCGACAAGGTATTGCCGCCGATGGTGTCGAACACCACATCCACTCCGCGACCACCCGTTTCCCCCATGATGGCGTCGACGTAGTCCTCCTTTTCATAGTCGATGACCACATCGGCTCCCAGGCTTCGCACGAACCCGGCGTTTGCCTCACGCACGGTCGTGAACACCCTTGCGCCCATGGCTTTGGCCACCTGGATCGCCACATGCCCGACGCCCCCCGCGCCGCCGTGGATCAGAATGCTTTCCCCCACCCTGAGCGCCGCACGCACGATCAATGCTTCCCACACCGTCCCGCCAACCAGGCTCAGGCTTGCCGCCTCGAGATGGCTCAGCGAGGCTGGCTTCTTCCCGATGATGCTTTCGGCGGCAACGTGGTACTCGGCATAACTGCCTGGCCCGTCAAATATTTGCGGGGTGTACCAGACTTCGTCCCCTGGAGCGAAGGCGGTCACTCCCGGCCCAACCTCTTCGACAACGCCCGATACATCGTGTCCGGTTATGGCCGGCAGCTGCACCAAGTCGGGATAGTCGCCGCGACGAACCTGGTAATCCAACGGATTGATAGAGGTTGCGTGCACTCGGACCAAGACTTGTCCGGTGCGCGGTACAGGCTTGGGCACGTCGCGCAGTTCGAACGATCCCGAGCCGCCGAATGATTTAAGTACCATTGCTTTCATCGTAATTCCTCACATCTATAAAAAGGAATATCGAGATATCTCGATATGTTACGGTAAAAAAAACTACAATTCTTTCCCTATGACCTCGGCAAGCGCGCTGATGGTTGCTTCATTGCGCTTGTAGTAGGTCCACTGACCGATACGCCGGACTTCGACCAAGCCCACTCGTTGCAGCGTTGCAAGGTAACCGGACACCGTTGACTGCGACAGTCCGATACCTTCTTGAATACTGCTGACGCAGACGCCCACCGTGAGAACGTCACCTTCATCCTGCGGAGGGAAGTTCTTTGCGGGATCCTTCAAGCCTTTCAAGATTTCCAGGCGTGTAGGGTTCGAGAGCGCTTTGAATATTTCGATCAATTCCATGCCCCGAGAATATCGAGATTTTTCGATATGTCAATACGCTGATTAGCCCCTTCCCTGGCCCCAACATCCTGGGCGACATGCCAAGAGAGCCATACCCACCACTTCACATAACCCTCAAAGCAGTCTTTAAATGGCAGAATCTCCGTCATTGATCGTTTCGGAGACCACCATGCTTCGCGTATTTGAACAAAGACTCAACCCCTTCCCACCCGACGAAGTCCCCCCGCCGCCCAACGGCCTGGCTCGGTTCCTTTGGGCCTGCACCCGGGGCGCCCGCGGTTACATCCTGGCGTTTGCGCTGCTCAGCGCCGGCGTGTCGATCTACGAAGCCTGGCTGTTTTCGTTCCTCGGCCAAGTCGTGGACCTGCTCTCGACCTGGCAAGCCGGGGGTGACGCGGCAGCGCAGGAAAGTCGCGTGCTGTGGGGCATGGGTATCGTCATGGTGGCCAGCGTCGGGCTGGTGGCGCTGCGTACGATGGTGCAGCACCAGATATTGGCGATCAACTTGCCGTTGCGGCTGCGTTGGGACTTCCACCGCCTGATGCTGCGGCAAAGCCTTTCGTTTTTTTCCGATGAGTTTTCCGGCCGGGTCACCACCAAGGTGATGCAGACGGCCCTGGCCGTGCGCGACGTGCTGTTCACCCTGATCGAGATCGCCCCGGGAATCGGCGTATATTTCATCGCGATTATCGCCTTGGCCGGCGGCTTCGCCCTGAAACTGATGCTGCCCTTCGTGGCCTGGATCGTGCTGTTCGGGCTGGCCATGCTCTACTTCGTGCCCCGCCTGGGCAAAGTCGGACAGGAACAGGCCAATGCCCGCTCGTCGATGACCGGACGGATCTCGGACGCCTACACCAACATCACCACCGTGAAACTGTTCTCCCATTCCAACCGTGAAGCGCACTTCGCGCGCGCGGCCATGGAGGATTTCAAGCAGACCGGCTTTCGCCAGATGCGCCTGGTCAGCCAGTTCGAGATCGTCAACCAAGCGTTGGTGGTGGGGCTGATCATGGCCGCTGGCGGCTATGCGCTTTGGTTGTGGCACCAGGGCGACGTCGGCGCCGGCGCGGTGGCGGCCATCACCGCCATGGCGTTGCGCATCAATGGCATGTCGCACTGGATCATGTGGCAAATGACCTCGCTGTTCGAGAGCATCGGCACCGTGCAGGATGGCATGGCAACCCTGACCCGCGGCCCCAAGGTGCAGGACGCGCCGGACGCGGGGGTACTGGTGACCTCCGGCGGCGCGGTCACCTTCGACAACGTGAGCTTCAACTACAACGGTGAACGCCAGGTGCTCGATGGCCTGAGCCTGGACATCCGCCCGGGCGAGAAAATCGGCCTGGTGGGCCGCTCCGGCGCCGGCAAATCCACGCTCATCAACTTGCTGCTGCGCTTTTATGATGTCGACAGCGGGCAGATCCGCATCGACGGGCAAGACATATCCCGCGTGACACAAGACAGCCTGCGCAGCGCCATCGGCATGGTCACCCAGGATACGTCCCTGCTGCACCGCTCCATTCGTGACAACATCGCCTACGGCCGACCCGATGCAACTGACGCACAAATCCGCCGCGCGGCGGCCAATGCCCAGGCCGATGAGTTCATCAGCCAACTGAGCGACCGCCAAGGTCACTCCGGCTACGACACCTTGGTGGGCGAGCGCGGCATCAAGCTGTCGGGCGGCCAGCGCCAGCGCATCGCGATTGCCCGAGTGATGCTCAAGAACGCGCCAATCCTGCTCCTTGACGAGGCGACCAGCGCGCTGGACTCGGAAGTCGAAGTGGCCATCCAGGAAAGCCTCGATGAAATGATGCAGGGGAAAACGGTCATCGCCATTGCTCATCGGCTGTCGACGATTGCGGCGATGGATCGACTGATTGTCATGGATGACGGGCGGATCATTGAACAGGGTACCCACGCACAATTGCTCGCCAAGAACGGCATCTATGCGCGGCTGTGGCACCATCAGAGTGGCGGGTTCCTGGGGGAGGATCGGTGGGTGACGGAGGCGATGGATCAGGTCTAAGCGTGAAGGGCCTGGGGGGATCTGCAGGTGGGTGTTTTGGGTCGTCAGCTGTCCTTTACAACGGGCAGCTTTCGGCCCAGAAGCCGTCGTTCAGAGTAGGGACATGACCCGCCTTTTTACTAGCGGCTTCAGTAAGGTGCACTGCGCGCACCCTGCGACAGACCCACACATGCTGTGGTGCACACAGCCCCCCCCTCACACGATAGCGTCTTTTCTCTTGAGTTTGATGCCGGCCTTCGATTAGATATGAGGCGTAAACGTTGTGACGTGAATAGCACCATCAAACATAAGGGAATAGCACTAAATGGCCCGGATAGAACCCGTTTTCGGCAGCATCAGCAGCGAAATCGAAAACCCATACCGACCGGGCGACGCCCAACTGATTGACGACGAGGTTGTCACGTTTTCAAACCCCAAGATTTTGGATTTTTCCGGGCGTATTTCTCTAGCGCGGTTCTGGCTGATTCATGTGCCCTTGGTGCTGGTTCTTCCGTGCATTTTGCTGACGTTCTTTATGGTGGGGTTGCGCCATCAACTGGTGGTTTTGCTGATAGTCGGTGTCACCGTTGTCGTTCCTGCCATGCTGCTCAACGTGTCTCTACTGGTACGCAGGGCACGTGATCTAGGCTGGAGTCCGATATGGGGAATTCTCAGCGTAGTCCCTGTTATCGGCTTTGTGATAACGCTTCCGCTCTTCATGCTTCCGGGGCGTAAAGCGATTAATAAATACGGCCCGCCCAATCCACCTCTTTCGACGTCGGTAAAGCTACTTACCGCGCTGTTGGTGGTGCTGCTGCTTGTAACTTTAACCGTGATAGTTGTGTATTTTCCCCAATACAACCCACGGGCACCCTACGAGTGGTTCTTTAATGCATTGGTTCAGGCATAACGTTAGCGTACGCGAAGTCCATGCTTCACCTCATTGCGCGGCGCCAAGTGCTCAGGTGCCTTTGTAGAGAGCGTTGCGCGCACCACGCGATAGCCCTGCGTACGCCGCGGTGATGTCCATTGGGAAAAGAGAACAGATTTATTTCTCTGCTCTAAACGCCCGTTCTTGGCCGATTGCAGCCCCTCACGATAGGCAGCAATCGGCCAAAAGCAGTCACAAAGGCACTTGATCAGTCACTGCATCAATTTCCGGCCACGGCTTTTAGGGATGTCTCAAAGTATTGGGTGCCCGCATACCCGAGGATCGCCCCTACCACAAACGCACCGTAAAAATCTTCAAGAGTCACAAAACCTTTTGACGACTCTTGACGAGATAACACAATGGCAAGAATCATGGCCATCACAATTATTCCCAATGCGCTCACAATAGAAGCTGCGATCGAAAATTCCGGTGAAAGAATACCATTATTCAATTGCCGTGCAAGCCATCCTAGTATGCCGCCCGATACTGCGCCAAGAACAATTGATTTAACTGGCGGCTGGACGGATACCGTCACGGGGACAACTTGGCTTCGGGGCTCATCACCGACCCGAAACTTTATCAGCGCATATAGATCAAGCACCTTTGGCTTTACAAATAGCCAGTGAGCTGTCTGAAGCTCGAACGAGGCCAAATCCTCTTGGTAGGGCGGAATTTCTCTGTCCGCACCAATACTGGCCCCCTTCTCTACAACGGGGTTGTCGAACACGACCTCCGCGCCTTCTGCATGATTGATATGAACGTTGTCGTTAGGCTTAAACGGGGTCTTTACAGTTAGCTTTGATTTTGGCTCCATATTTATATGGAAATTACTTCCTCTTGGAGCAGGAAACTCAGCGGTAAGCGATCCGAAACTAATTTCTGTTACGCGGAAGTTTGAAAACCCAGTAAGCAAGCGATGAATCCAACCCCGCTCTGCATTGCCTTCCCCAGCCGAACTCTCCACCCGCACTGATTTAGAAGGTAGTAATGGCGCTGACGAAGGTGCTTGAATAGACTCAATTATGACCTTTTCAGAGAAAGGATTTCTGACAATCAAACTCACTGTTGCAATAGTGCCTGCCACTATTGGAGGCGCTTTTACTTCAACAGAAAGCAGCCCTTTAATTTTACTATTTTCCATCAATAGACCTTATAGCCGTGAGCTAAATGATTCTGAATCTATCCAGATTGTAAGTATACAACAAGTCACAGAGTGCAAAAAAATTATTATAGTAACATGTAGCTTGCAACATATCGCTGGATAGTTATGATTAGGAAGCTACTATTGTGTCATTGGCTTGTCTAGTGCCCACTCCTAGCCGACTTTTTCAGGTGCTAACCTGGTGTAAGGGGGGGCGAGTGGCGCCGGGCGTGACAGGCAGGGCTAGACCAAAACCGGTCACTCTCGTGCGATGGCTTATGCCCCTAATCAACTTCCCCTATAGGCTTGGGCAATTCAGGAGCATCTGTGCCACCAAAAGACGAGATTTCTTTCATGGATGGTGTCAAAATGATACCTTTCGATCTCATATGAAATTCTGCACGCTGAGCATCGAGAAGTGGATCAAAATTCCGAAGCTACGGTAGCGTGCCAGTCTGATTTTAGGAAAATAAACAATGGTTGCTGGGCCTGGGAAATAATGTCCTCTAAAAATATAGCAAAATTAGCTGCCAATAAAATAGCGAATGACGTAGCAATAGTTGATGCCTTTGCGCTTCGCTTTATCATCGCTTGCTCATTTATAGCGCCAGTAATTGCGATTTTTGTTTGGGCAGAAAAGAAAGACTGGACAGCTTGGATTCAGGCAATTGGGAGTGTGGAGGCTATCATTGCTGCCGCACTCATTGCGGTCGGTACTCATCGTATGAGCATCAAAGCTCAACGCGCTAGACAGGTGGAAGAGCATGTGCGCGCGCGCTCTAACCTGAAAAGTTTGATTGAGGAAACGTACTCCTACCTAGTTTATGTTCGTGACCACGCCAAGGGTGGACTTGACAAATATGATTCAGCGGTATTATTTCCGCCTAGATTTGGAAGCAACAAGAGCAATTGGTCTGATTATAGTTGGAAAGCTTCAGACATACGAAGAAGTATGTCATTGTTTGAAAAAAATATTGAACAGTTGTCGACAATTGATTTCGCCAATCTGGATGATCCGTTTCTTGCTAGGAATATGCTGACCTTCATTTCCTATAGCAGAACCCTACTTGAAGAGATAAATACAGGCTGGGATTTGTTGGATGTAAAACAAGAAACTCAGGCCGAAAATTCCGATCCTGACAATCTCGACTCATTCAAATATCGTCCGGGAACACCAAATTTGTCACCGACTCAAAAGAAAATTGGCTTGTCTCACACCATCGCGCGAGGCTTTATGGGTTATTATTTTGAGAATGATCTGCCAGTATTAATTCATAGCGTCTATGAACAACTGATAATTCGACTTGATACGGAGTGTGGTGCGTAAAGCCTTCCATAAGCTGTTTTGAAAATAGGTATTTGCGACCGTCTGCAATGGGTCGACCGCAGCCGGTCATAACTGACCGCTTCCGACTCGAAGCGGCCTTTGATCTGAAGTTCACTGACGAGCATTCACCAACAAGCAGGTAAAGACTCCGACTTGACTAGAGCCTCGTAGATTGAGAGCTTGCGAGCTAACAAACAATGGATCGAATGCCATGTCGCTTAAAGACCTTGAAGCCAAGAAGCGGCACCATTACATCTGGGCGAAATATCTTACACGCTGGGGTAACGGGACGAAGAATGTTTTCTACACCACGAAGACAGGGAAGATTGCTCTCGACAGCGTACGAGCCGTAGCTGCTGACGACTACTTTTACAAGGCTACAACGCTTACCAACAAACATGTCGAAGTGATCAAAGGCTTTTCCAAACAAAGCCCCAAACGTCTTCAACAACAGCACATGTCGTACCTAAATGACTTCCTGATGATGCAACACGCTGAAACGATCTACCGTAGGTCTGGCTCCGAGAAACCGGAAGTCGAGCGTCATCTCCATGCAATTAAGTGTAATTTGCTCGAAAATCTACACGCGTCCCACGAAAAAGCGGCGCTCCCAGTGTTGGCTGCGCTGGCCGATGAGCAGCTCGATGTATTGCAGAATCAACAAAATATGGTGGAGTTCATGGCGTTTTTCGGACACCAGATATCCCGCACCAAAACCTTCCGAGATGGTGCGATTCAAATTCTACCTCGGCGCACCGAACTTGAGATTGAAGTGGCTGACGCGATGGCGCATGCATGGTGGTTTCTAAGTTACATGTTCGGGATGAATCTTGGGTTAAGCCTGTACGCAGATCGCAATAACGCTACACACGCATTGTTGATAAATGACACCAAATCGCGATTCATCACGTCAGACCATCCTGTTGTCAATGTGCACTCATGTGTATCAGAAACTGTATTCGCCGCGCCTAAGCATGCCGACTTCTACTACCCGATCTCTCCACGGATAGCCTACGTCATCTGCGATTCTAATCGGTTCACTCCAGGCAAGAATAAGGTTGATGAGGATACTGTCTTGGAGCTCAATTTCAAAGTTGCTGCCCAAGCCATGGTGCATATCATCGGAGATACCGAGAGCGCGATTCGTCCCTTCAAAGCGCAGATCGGGCGGCGATACCATAAAAGAACTGGCGATCGAGGGACTGATTGACTAAGCCGAATTACTATAGTGTGCTGCCGCGTCATCGTTTTGATGGTTTGTTTTTGGTTGATCTAGATAAGTCTGGTAATAAACGAAATATTTCCCGTCAACGTACGACGTACGCTACCTTGCAAAAAAAATAGCGAACCAGATGCCCAAGAGCTATGCTTCTTAAAGTATTTCCGCGCTCCGGCGCGTTTACTCCAAACGATATTGCATCAGGGAAGCTCATGGATATCATTACGACCATAAGCACATCAATAACGTTAGCAAAACGGCTACGTGAGATCTCCAAGAACATCGACGACGCCGAGTTCAAAAATTTACTTGCAGACCTATCCGGTGAGCTTGCCGAACTCAAACTAGAGGCCGCTGCTCTTAAGGAGCGTATCGCAGCGCTACAGGAAGAGAATGCTCTGTTAAAGAAGACGTCCCAGCCCTCTGACGAAAAGCCTGTAGGAAGAAAATGGGGGTGCTATCAATTTGAGGGAGACAACATCCTCTACTGTCCAGCATGTTGGGACTCGAAGCGTAAGAAATCATCAACCACCCGAGTAAACACCCGGTTTCGCCACTGCCCTGTTTGCAACGCACCCATCGGTGCAGGCTGAATACTCATCCACAGGTTAGTTTCTATGCAAGTCACCTGCACTAAATTCGAAGCAGCTTCTCGGCAGTTAAATGAAGCAATTAGCTTATTTTTTGCCGACCATGATCCATTGGCAGTGCGAACACTAGTGGCTGCCTCTCATGGCTTGCTCGCAGACCTTGTTGAACATAAGCAGCCAGATGGATCTTGGCGATCACATTTGGTTGAGAGCTCCGGCCTGTCAAGGAAGGAAGCCTTGGCGGCAATAAACAGTGTTCAGAATTTTCTGAAACACGCCGACCGTGATCCAAATGCGCATCTCAACTTTGACGAGGAAGAGAACGATCACATAATTTTCATCGCCACGCTGGAATGCGGTGAACTGGGTGGTCCGTTAACCACAGCTATGCAGGCTTTCCAGGTATGGTATCTGGCAAGCTATCCGGACAAGATCGGCGCTGAAACTGTCCTGGTCAAAAAATCGCGCTCAGCGTTTCCTGGTATGGATAAGCTCGCGCGAGAGGAGCGCCTCGATGCCGGCCTGAATTTCTTGGCGTCAGCCATCACTAAATACGGCGACAGTTCTATCAGAAAGAAAAAGCCTCTGGCCTAGAAACTCATCCCTCTTGGTAAGAATGCCAAGCCTAATCGGTAGGGCAATCTGAAGCCCCAGCTTCGCTGCGGGGTATTTCGCCACGCTGCACCAGTGTTGGTGTAGCCACCCACTGATTTTCGATGCTCACTTGAATGCCTGCTCTTGGCTGATCGCAGCCTGTCGCGAAGGGCCGAAATCGGCTAGAAGCTGCCATTTCGTGAGCGACAGCAATCGGGGAGTAGTGACTGTCAGCCTAGACCAGCTTAAGGGGATTGAGCTATGAACTGAGCTGGTCATCTGCGACTATTGAAAGTGGCTTCCAAGCATCGACGGCCAAGCTGAATCCTATCTAGACTTAATGCGTTCATCCTGCTAGCTTCTTTAGGATGGACATTTATATTTGCAGTCGATTTTTTGTTGGAGCGCCATCTGACGTTCCGTATCCGCATTTATTACTCGCAAGGGACAGCTGGAATGATTATTCCTATTATACGTTGTTTGACGTTGAGTTAAGAGTAAGCGAAGACTATAAAGTTCATCTTGATGAACTGAAAATAATGAAGGATGGCCAGCCTGAAGGTATTGAAAATAGGCCGTTTCAAGATTTGTCGCCCGGTGCATTAATTTCCAAGATTCATTTGGATTCTATATGTTCACTTAGCTCCAAAAAAAAATACTACGATACTCTCGCAACACTCGGCATGGAATTGGCGCATGATGTATTAAAGACGCTTAATGATGCGTCATTTCTTCTTGATATAAAACTTCGATTTCAAGAACAACCATGTTTTCAGATATCCCTACTTAGAGACTTTACGGCGCGCGAGTTGCTCGACGAGGCCGGCATTGTCTTCGGTGCGGAACAGCAGCTAATAAGCGCATTTACCGCCAAGATATTGCTGGAGGGAGCGAGCGCCCCTCATGAATTTTACTTTGACTTCTACTCTAAGCTGGGTGCCCCTAGACGAATTCAGTCTATTGTTGGGCTGAATGGTGTCGGAAAAACCCAAGTAATGGCAAGGCTTGCTATGTTGATGAGTCGTTTTTCAAAGCAAGCCATAAAAGAAAAGCGGTCTGCGCTTCAAGGTGATGACATTCTTAATCCAGTGCCCTCAATATACAGCGTGGTAGCTGTATCATTTAGTGCATTTGATGAGTTCGAACGCCCTACGCAGTTGCAAGGAGAGAAATTTAAGTATAGTTACTGTGGCCTACAAAGTACAAGAGGGCGGCTCAAAAACAAAGAGGATCTCTTAGAGGAAATTAAGGCAACCCTGGCCAGTCTATCCATTGAAAAAAGAGAGTTACTTAAAAAGGTTCTAGGAAATCTCGTCCGGGTTGATGATTTGGAGACTTTCATTGACGAACCGGAAAACAATGAAAGCATGTACGAGCGATTGAGCGCGGGTCAGCGTCTAGCTCTAAACTGCGTATTTCATATTCTTTCCAAAATCGATCGTCGGACATTGATCTTGTTTGATGAGCCCGAGTTGCATTTGCACCCTCAATTATTAACAGGCCTACTCAATACGCTCAGCGAAATTTTGGAAAGCCAAGATTCATTTGCAATTATTGCAACGCACTCTCCCTTGGTGATTCAACAGCTGCCTATGGAGTGTGTTCATGTACTCCGTCGGGATCGGATGACACCCATGGTTCTGAAGCCGACTTTTCAGACTTTCGGAGAAAGCTTGTCCGAACTCACCAAATTTGTCTTCTCCTCCACGGAGGCAGATCGCGACTATAGGTCGATTTTAGATCGTATGTATGCCGAGGCGAATCATGATATTGAAGCAGTTCGCGCGATCTTCAGTAATCAATTGAGTTTGAGCGCAGACATTTACTTGGAATCGCTACAGGAAGTAAGGACGGCGCCGGAATGAGATATCAGATGGCAGCAAATGGTCTCGATGTCGAAAATTATTTTCCGACAATAATTGCCAATAAGCATTTGAAAACAAGAGCAGAACTGAAAGCGGTGCAAGCTGGCGTTCTTGCTTTGTGCAAGAATTACTCAAAAACTTTAAAAGCCTTCAAGCCCCCCACTGAACAAGTCTGGACTATCGAAGCGAAGGAGGTACTTAAGTCCTGTTATTCGGTCGGCACTACTGCTCTATCCGCTCACAAGGATAGAATTCTGAAGTCTCTAATATCACAATCTGAAATTAACGTACAGCGTTGTGCATATTGCATGTTGAACGACCCCAAAACATGGGATCACTACATGCCAAAAGATTACTTTCCAGAGTATTCAATTTATCACGAAAACTTAGTATATATTTGCTATGGCTGCAACCAGAGAAAGTCAAATTACTTCAACAAGACTAAGCTCATTTACTGCCACCCTTATTTCACCTTAGATAATGAGGACGCCTTGCTGCATTGCAAGGTCACTGTCATCAATGGGAAGCTTTCTATCCAATATTACGGTGGAGGTGAGGGCAAGCTAAGCCTAGCAGGTGCAATTGCTCATCAACATCTTGAGCGGCTTGGGCTAATTGACAGGTTTAAAGGCGAGGCATCCAGCACAGTAAGCGGGCTTATTGGTGAACTACGTCAATATTATCCTAGAGGGGTTTCGCAGCGGGCGCTGGACATTGTTTTGGAGCGACGGTACGCAGACGCCAGAGGAAAGCTTGGCTGCAACGCATGGGATAGCCGCCTTTGGCACGGCTTAGCGGCCTGTCCAGAATTCATTGTGTATGCTAACGACAAAATTAAACAGGCAGGCGGTCCCAGTATTAATGGCTTTCGCCAGTCCTCGCCTCCACCTCCTTAAATCGTGTCGGAGTATAGAGTTTTGCAATCAGATATCGTAGGCGTATGAGCGTATTCATTTTTTAAAAAAAGTAGCTGGAGAGCATATACCCGTAGTTCGTTTTTATGTCGATAGCGGACTGCATACGATAGTGGCGGTAAGTGACCGCAATTGGTCGGATGTGGCCGCTTGCGAACGTCCGTTTATGGCCGTTAGCTGCCGGATACCAAAGGCAGTAGTCGGCCACTAACTCCGGCACAAACTCCTGCCTGGAACTTAGCTTGCTCCAATACCATGCCTAGAACGCTCCACCAAGCATGGTACCGAGATACATCTTATGACTTAGCTTTTTCGAGCCATGCGAAAGACCATTAACAATGCAGAGCACATCAGCCTAGAATCAGATTTTATCTTTAAAAATCAAAACATTAAGAAAAAATCTTACTCTCACTCAATTATTTTAATCTATAGAAAACCGATAAAAATCAAAACCTTATGGATGCGAGACCATAAAGCACCATGACCGAAACCATGTTCGACTTTGGCTAAGCTGAGATCAAGCAGAGTTCGCCCCTCCCCCCTTAGCCGCATCAGAGTTGTGAATATCATCCGCGAAAACGCTTGTTAGGGGCATATCCAAGTCAAATCCTTTTGCCCGAATGTCTAATACCGCCTTTATATCCTCTGGTGAGCTGATTTCAGAAACGCAGTAATACGCATCTACAGATATCCGTTTGAGTTGACTCTTATATTTTTCCAACCAAGCAAGCTTGCTAGCGAAAAACACCACCTTCTCAGAAAGATACATCCTCGCAAAAACAGAAGGCATAAATTCTTTCTTATCGAAGGCAACTACTGGATTACCTATCGAGAGAAGATTAGGCTTTTCTTTTCGCGTTGATGACGATACTTTTTTTATGGACTCGTAGATTCCGGATGGGAGAACACAGCCGCAAATTAGACCTTGGGTCGAAAGTTCAAGCGCGAGTTTTTTTTCAAAGGCTGTCCCCCCCAACAAAATACTGCACTTCTCGAGAACGCAGAAATCAACAAACTTTCGTATAGCATTTATCTCGCTTAAGTCAGGCTTGCTGCTGCACACAACTGAAAAATCGTATCTAAATTTGTTTTGCTGTTTTGGATAGTAATACACATCCTTCTTGGTGTAGATGCGCAACTTTTCCGGGTATGCGTCCGACGCATATTTAACAACCCCAGCCCCAACCGAACCAAGCAGTTGCTCATAGTCTGGCTCCGAAGCTTTGACATTTCCCGCTTTCACTGAATCGAAAGGCTCAAAAACATATATATGCGCAGGAGAGTTTTTTAGCTTCTCAGCAATCATGGATCGGACCCTGTCCCAGTCCAAACCACCATGACCACAGCCTAGGGCCGGAAGAGTTACTACTTTTCCACTCTTATCTTCAAGATACTTAGAAAGCCATTCCAACCCATCATCAATATAATGATACTCAGATGGATTCTTCCAATGATTTTTAGTCGGAAAATTTATGATCTCGATGTCTTTCGAGATCATATCCTTTTGCAACCAAACGGAAGGCAGGCCGGGGCGAATAATGCCCGAACGACACTTCTCAGCATAGTCATCAAACATTTCAGGAAATCTTTTCTTAAATGCGAGCGCCACACCTGCCCCCATCACACCAACACAGTTAACTGTATTGATCATGATATCCGCATCAAAATCAAAAAAATCTCCGGAAACAAACTTTATCATTAAATATTACCTTGCAATTTTTTAAGAGCCTCAACTCTGAGGGCATCGATTCCAGCAGAGACCTGTATCAACCAAATTTGACTTAACGCACCAATATCAGCCTTACTCAAAGCCACCAACATAGTGATATCTTCAGAACAAGTAATTATATCGAACAACTGACTTTTGTCCCGACCTTTAGCAACGATCTCACCCAGTAGGTCATCATAAGTCACCAGCATTATAATTTTTCGGACTATATCTGGTGGCAGAATAGGCAAATCCTCAGTCAAAATTCTTTTCAACATAGGCAGGGATTTTTTGGGATGTTCACCATCAGCTTTATTCATAAAGCTATTGGGCCAGCGTGTTTTGGGCCCTTTGCCTATATCGTGGAGATAAGCTGCAAGCTCCAAGACTTCACGATGGATAGGGTCCAACTGAATATATTCGGGTGAGTTCAGCACCAGACCCGCAACACGTCGAGAATGAGCGCCAACATCTTCGCGATGTGGCCCGTAGTTCGCGCCGAGACCATCGATATCTTCTAGCTCTCTGATGGCCGCGAAGTTAGCGCGAATAGCACGCAAGGCATCACTTAAGGTCTGGAATTTCGGCATCACCTGACGCTGAAATGAGGCCACATGAGAAACAGCCTCATCTACAAAACGCTTGAGGAAAAAAGGCCCTGTAACCAAAGAAGCATTCCAATTACCAGGCTCTAGATAATAATGCTCCCCTCCCGCCTCAACAATGCTCGGCGGAACAACCCCTTTGTTCTGAAAAATTTGCCTAACGCAGTCAGATACGCTGCGATTAAATGTAACTATCTGATTAATTTCAGACAATGGGACATGATCTGGTAACAAAAGCTCCGCCATTTTGCGGTGCTTCTGAGCATCGTCGTCATATCCCCACCGACCGTTATCGATAGTTTGCCAATCTAGTTGGTCGAGCTGATCAGACTGATGATTTCCAGAAAAGAAAGCTGGGGGAACGTCCGTATTTGCAGACGCGCTTGTGTAATAGGCCCCAGCTCGTGTCTCCATCAGCAAAACCGAAACGGAAAGGTAAATGATGAACTGCTGATCTACGTTCTTCTTATAGAGCACCGCCTGCTGCATAGGCGTTTTCTTTGCGAAATAGAACGGTACATAATCATGAACACACCGCCCGTTGGCTCCAGGTACTTGCATAACAGCCCGACGCCTCTGTATTCCTTCCTCAGCGACGTTAACGTGCAGAATGCCGCGAGCAATTTTCTGATTGGTCGAAAAAATACCGTGATCAATTATTGATTCGAGATTCTGTATCGATGTGAAATGATATGCGTTGCGACCCCTATGGTGCACAGAAACTGCCATGTTTCCCCCTTGAATAAACTATTGATAAAGCGATACTAGAATCATTGCTCTTGATATTTTTCTGGAATTATTGGAGTCTGCCGACGCAGAATTTCAATCTCTCCTTGTTCGCCATCACGCAAAACGTCCTCAGCAAGTTTGATAGCGTATTCTGGATCAGAGTCAAACGCCTCCGCCATAACTTCATCGTGGCCTCGATCTTTCCTATGTTGTTTTTTCATTTAAGCCTCGACAATGCTTACCGATTCGCATTTTGGATCGTGCAATCCAGTCTATACCAAATCACATGATTTGCTTCTCGACCTCCATCACCAAGCGGTACAAGGCAACCATTCGTGCGCGCCTCCCGTGCTGGGGCTTCAACCACCACAAATCTTGCCCTGAAAGCCTCACGACTCACCTTAACCACAGCCGTCACCCGCCTCATCAGTTCCATCGCCGATGAATCGAGGTCGCAGCACTGCGTGCCTCGACATAGGGCGTGCTGCCAACCAATGCTTCCGTCGATGCATGCAACATGCTGCAGAACGAGCCTTCGATGCGTTGGCTAGCCACCTATCAATCTAACATCAGGCGCTCGATTGGCCGCATCGATACGGCATGACTGTGCGAAGATGAACTTTGCTTTGTGTCAGACGACACGTTCAGCAGTCATCTTACGACGCGTGACATGATGGAAAGCACCTCGCTCTGCAATTTACGAAAGTCATTCATCATCGCTTCCACATCCATTGGACTTGCGCCTTGTCCGCGCTTCTCCGCGAGCCAAAGTTTCAGTAGTCCGGCTACCCGGCCAAGGTCGCCATTGACCTTGGCCAAGTCAGCAACTGCTAGCAGGTCAACCACGGATCGAATAGGGCTGTTACGACCGCAAGCTGCCTTCCACGATTGGCAGCCGATGGCCGGAAGGCGCCCTGGTGAGAGCTTGCTTTTCTGGCCGATCTGGGAGCGTGCGATTCGGGTTGTTCATCCGGCTCGGAACCAGATATAAAGCGAATGCGCTTTGTATTCAGGGGAATACGAGCATTCATAAGGTGATCACGGATGTACATCTACAAAATGGTTCAAGTGCCGCCAAACATTGAAGTTCGTGCGAAGGAGCACCGGGGTAACGAGGCCGCTGTTTATCTACAAAATGTGGTCAACACTCATGCTGAGGATGGGTGGGAGTTCTATCGGATTGACACGATTGGCGTTTCAGTCAAACCGGGATGCTTCGACGCGTTAATGGGGAAGAAAAACGTGCTGAACCACTATTACGTGATTTCTTTGCGCAAGCCCCGATGATCAAGCTTTGCGCCGTCTCAGCAATTCGCTGCTATCAGCGAGTTGCTCCCTCTCGATTGCGAGATGCCTGCCGATTTGAGCCTTCCTGTTCAAACTATGCGATACAAGCCATCGAAAAGTATGGTGTTCTAAACGGCTGCCGCATGGCTGTGGGCCGCATCTGCAGGTGTCGGTACCCGAACGGCGGGAAAGATTTTCCCTGAATAAGTCGGACAGTGAGCCCCGACGCCTTAACTGTTCAGCAGTGCTTGCCATGATCCTGACGGGCTGCTTTTGGCCGAAAGCTGTCGTTCCCAACGGGTCGCGTTTTGCTCGAAGATGGCCCTGTAAACCATCTCTCATTCAATCGGGATCCATTCACATGCCTGTCTTGATGGCGCGAATGGCCGCCATGTAAGCGCTGGTTCCGATGCCGACTTGACCCCAGACTTCACGGCTTTCTCCTCCTTGGCGGTCATATTGCTCATCCGCATCCCATAGCGTCAGGATTTGGTTTGGAAACAGGTATTCATAGGATGAGAATTCGTGCTGGCCGGAATTGTCCGAAGCAGCCATCACTGAAAACACATGTGTGGCAGAGTGCGCAAAGACATCGACTCCCTTGAACATGAACGTGACGTTCGGGTTTCCGCAGACACCAATGAAGCTGACTTCATCGTTCGGCCCGTGGGAAACCTGCACGCAGGACTCGCAAAAATAATCGACGCGGTCATGGGAATGCTCGAGCGGGAATCCGATGGCAGCCATCTTTTGCCTCGCTGTAGCGCGTGCTGCGCCAAGACGAACAGGACCAATAGCCTCAAGCGGTAAAATTTCAAAAACCTGCATTTCCTGGGCTCCATGGGTGACAGGCTAGCCAACCGCTCCGCTATGTAGGGCGCGGAAGCTGTGCTGAAGATTGTCCGAGAGCGGGCACCTCGGTACGCTGTCGACCTTATCCGATATGGAAAATACTTAACATGGATCCGCACGCTCTGATCGCAAGAAATTTCGTTGGGGGCGAAGCATACGAAGACGCCTCGTTCATCGGACGATTACACGAAGCGGGACTCTGGGATCGTGAAGAATACTGGCTGCTGGAGTGGGCACTCTATCAAATCGCAACAGAGACAAGCTTCAGTCAGGCACTCTCACATAGGGTGTTCGAGATATTCAGCTACAGTTCTCTGCTATTCGGATGCCACTTTGATCGGAAGGATCGCTTCAAGATCCGAAACCTGAAAAGAAAGCAGATCTACGATTTCCGCGAGAGATTCCACATGGTGTTTGAGGGTTTCTTCGCTGGAAAAATGCCGACACCGGCTCGCTTTGACGAACCCAATCCGTGGCTCGTAGGTGGCCCGTAATCTGACCGGACGGGGTTAATGATCGCTGATGTCAATCAACCGCTCCTCGGCCAGCCTTGCGCATGCCGAGAAAGCAGGCAGGACCGACTAGCCCTTAGGGTTCTGCCTTCGGAGGTCGTGATGGTCGAGCGAATCGCGCCATTGCTGGATTGCTTTGGCTTATTCGAACTTAATCCTCGCGAAGGTTAGGCCACGGCAGCTGTCGGCCAAGACCGTACGTTTGGAAAGTGGGATTATGACGAACAGCAATAAGCCGGAATACTGCACGATCTGCAGACGCTTACTGGACAATCCAGCAGATCCGCTATCAGGCAATTGCGGCGAAGATTGCTGGGGATGCATAGGCGCTATCGAGGCGGAAATGGGATGCGCAGAGTCGCTCGCCTACGTACGCAAAGAATATGAGGCTGGACTTCGGCCTGGCTGGATCGACCCATTCAAGCCCTGATTTGGAGCTGCGTTACGACCGCTTCGGGTCGGAAGCAGCCCTTCGCTTCCGACCCGATCCATCTTGCTAAAAATGGAGTCTATTCCACCGGACGCTTACCTAGGGTCGATGACATCCAGTGCCCGGTTTGCCAATAGCTGACCTAGTTCAATCAACTGTTGCAGCCCTAGTGCAACATGCCGTCGAGAATCCTTCAGGTCAAACGCCAAATCGTTGGCCATGGCATTGGCGGAGGCTAACGTTTCGCTGAGGTTAGCCAACAGGCTTTCAACATCGACGCCCTCCACGACGGTGAATAACTGGTCCGGAGGTGGCTTCTTGTCAGGCTGGGCGGGTTTGGGGTTCAGATAGGAATCGATGACACGTTCGGCGTTGGCGTCGGCCGCGATGTCCAGGTGCAGCGGTGGAACGGGTGGGTCTGGGATGAGTTTGTCCATATGGACCTCCTAACGTCAGTCGGGTCCGCCACTGTTCGCGACTAAACGAAGTGGGGTGGCGGCTGTGCGCAGGTTAGTCGACCGGGACGTTAGGAAACCGGCGCACCCGAAAGTGCCCTGCGCACAGCCACCATAAAATCAGCGAGAAAAACGTAGCCTGACTTCAAGGAGACCTTGCGCCTAACGAGATACCGAGCGACTAAACCCGACCGCTGAATTGGCAGCGGTGGACAGAGACTAGGCACCAAAATCAGCAGGCGCAAGGGACTGGAATTTTCTAGGAAATGTCCTGCAAGTCAATGGGCAATATTCGCTCCGTCGCTTCCTACAAACTCGTTTAACCGTTCCACCACCGAAACAGGTTGCAACGTTTGTCCAGCGCTAACGCTCTTTCCAGAGAGATCACAACGCCTATCGCTATCGCATAAAAATCCGATCCGGCGTACCGCTTTACTTGATCTCAACCAATCGCACGGCCTGTGACCCGTCCAGGGACAGGTGAATCACGGCGGCTCGGCTTGGGAAATTCGGCGCATCCTCGTCGGTATTCTCCATCACGGGAATGTCGATCAGGGTCTGTTCACCCGTCGGGTCGCTGACCAACTTGGCATCGAGGTTGTCGATGGCCCGCCAGCTGTCGCCACCGATGCGCATCACGTCCAACAGGCTGTAGTGCGGCACGCCCTCTTCGTTCTCTTCGGGCGTGAAGGCGGCCAGGTATTGGCTGTAGTTGTTGCCCATGCCGAAACCCTCGATGGTGAAAACCGCAAGAGTGACCTGGCTGTCCTCGCCGGTGTCCAGGGTCTGCACCAGCGTCGCTTCGGGATAGCCGGTGGCGTAGCTGTCCTTGATCAGCGCGACCAGGCGGCCGATCTGTTCTTCCAGGGCTTTGGGAACGGGTTTCGATTCAGCGGCGTGAACCAGGGTACAAGTGAAAAACAAGGCAGCGGTCAGCAGGCGCAATTTCATGGAGGTGGAGTCCGGGGGTGTCGGGAGGTCAGCGTGCAATGGTAGCGGTTGGCAAGGGATTGAGTGGCGAATTGTTGGTGGGGTTTGTGCTGGGGTGCACAACCTTGTTCGCGAAAGCGGTGGGTCTGTGTGCATTGTTGTTGAATGTATTGCCCCCATCGCGAGCAGGCTCGCTCCCACACTGGGTCCCGGGACAGCGGGAATTCCCCCCATCAACCCGACATCCCCTGTGGGAGCGAGCCTGCTCGCGAAAGCGGTGGGCCTGCGTGCATCGATGCTGGATGTACCGCCGCACGCCTGCCCGAACTGCCACCGATTAGCGCTGCGCAGCCCCTAGATCAATCCTCCAACTCGGCAGCGCGTGCGAAGTGGTTTTGCCCGCTGTCAGGCCTCTGAGCGGATCCGCGCAACCAAGCGAGCCTGGAGTTTTTCCAGTTCCTCGGGATCGGCCTTGCCCCGGCCATGCGCACCCGCTTCCTCACCTTCCCAGCGAGGGATGATGTGCATGTGAATGTGGTAGACCGTCTGCCCGGCCACCGCGCCGTTGAACTGGGCGATCTGGACGCCGTCCGGCTGCAGCTCGTCCACGATGATCCGCGTCAGGCGCTGCACGGCCGACATCATTGCGCCGAGGACTGTGGGCTCGACTTCGAGGATGTTGCGCGCTTGGGAATTCTTGGGGATGACCAGGACATGGCCGCGCGATTGCGGAAAGAGATCCAGGAAGGCCAGCACATCAGCGTCTTCGTAAATCTTGTAGCACGGCGCATCGCCGCGAAGGATCAGCGCAAAGATGTTCTTTGGATCGTAATGGCCGTGGAGACTCATGTTCACTCCTTGAATGGGGTTAAGGCGGTGGGTTGCCGGTAAGAGATTTAGCACAGTCCAGCGGCGACGTCTCGTAGAGGTCTGCTTGAAAGCCGAGGGCTGGGCTTGCTGGCGATGGCGGTGGGTCAGTCAGCGATGAATTGCCTGTGCCAACGTCATCGCGAGCAGGCTCGCTCCCACAGTTTTTCGAGCGATTCGTAAAGGTCGTGTCTGGCCCAAATCTCTGTGGGAGCGGGCTTGCTCGCGAAGGTGGCGTACTTGTCGATATCGTGGTTGGCTGAACTACCGCTTTCGCGAGCAAGCCCGCTCCCACAGGGGAGTTCTGGTTTGATTCAGATCGTGGGCACACCCTAAATCCATTGTGGGAGCGAGCCTGCTCGCGATTGCGGTGGGTCAGTCAACATCGATGCTGGATGCCAGGCCACTTTCGCGGGCTTGCTTCAGCGTTACGGCCATTTTCTGCTGCAACTCGCTTTGCGAAAACGGTTTGTGCAGCACCGGGCACCCGGCGTATTCGGCCGGCAGCCCGCTCGCGCCGTATCCGGTGCTGAACAGAAAGGGAATGTGGCGACCACGAAGAATCTCGGCCACCGGGAACACGCGCTCGCCAGCCAGGTTGACGTCCAGGATCGCCAGGTCAACTTGCACCGCGCGAGCGATTTCACAGGCCTTAGCGAGCCGGGCGACCGACGCCACGACCTCGCATCCGAATTCCTCCAGCATCTCTTCGATCAATAGGGCAATGGCGCCTTCGTCCTCGACGACCAGCACCCTGTTTCCAGCCAATGGGGTCATGCCCCAGCCACCCCAATCAGGAACGAAAAGCGACAGCAAACGCCCTGTGAAGCAAAGGTGAGCTCAAAGGTGCCACCCAAGTCGCGCTCGATGCAACGCTTCATCAGGCGCGAACCCAGCCCTTCCCGCTCCGGCGGGGCGACCGCTGGCCCTCCTCGCTCTTGCCAGTCAAGGGTCAACAGCGTTCCGTCCCCTTGGGCTTGCAGCTGCCAGGTGACGGCGAGCGTGCCCGTCTCGACCGACATGGCCCCATATTTAAGCGCGTTGATCGCCAGTTCATTGAGGGTCATCGTCAGGTTGAGCGCCACGCGGGTGCCGACGTCCACGGCAGCCCCCTCGATCGCCACACGGCCAGGCTCATGCCCGAAGACCGGCATCAGCACTTCATGGGCCAGGGTGTCGAGCGGCGTCTGGCCCCAATGCCGTTTGGTCAAGAGATCGTGTGCTCGCGACAAGGCCAACAGCCTTGCCTCGAAACGCCGGTAGCCGTCCTTCGCATCCTCGGCATTGCGCGCGGTCTGGGCCGCCAGGGATTGCACCGTGGCCAGGGTGTTCTTGACCCGGTGATTGAGCTCATCGATCAATGTCTTCTGCCGGTTTTCCGCCTGCTTTCGCTCGGAAATGTCCACCAGCATGTTGATGGCGCCCACCAGGTTTCCATCGGCGTCATGCAAAGGCGTGGGAAACGGCGTGAACGGTACACGGCTGCCATCGGGCCGCTCCGCAATCGCCTCGACGCCGCGTATCGGCCGATTTTCCTTCAGCGCCACCGCCATCGGGCATTGATCGTGGGGCAGCGCGGTTCCGTCGGTATTGAACAGTTTCCAGGTCACACACCACATCTCACCCAACTGCGGCGTGCGCCCCGACAACTCGATAGCGGCGCGGTTGAAGAACGTGATCCGCCCCTCGGCGTCGGTGGTGTACACCGCGGCCGGCAACGCTTCAAGGAGATTGCGCATGTGCCGTTCGCTTTCGCGGACCTGGTTTTCCATGCGCCGCGCCAGCGTGACGTCCTGCAGCACCCGCACGCCATACCGAAACGTACCGTTGGCGTCCCTCACCGATGAGCTGTGGATGTCGAGGTAAACCACCTCGCCATCGGGCTTCACCGCGCGCTTGCGCAGCACGTAATTATCCAATTCACCGGCCACTTGGCGGGCGTACAACCCGGCATCCTGCGCAATGCAGTCGGGGTGGGTGTAATCCAGGAAGGTCATCGCCAGGAGCTCTTCCCGCGAGCGGCCCAGCATGTTGCACAGGGCATCGTTCACCCGGAGCAAGCGGCCGTCGATGCCGGCCTCGGCAATGCCGATGGTCGCCGCTTCGTAGGTCGCCGAAAGCCGGTCATCGCTGTCCTGGCGCGCCGCCTCGGCCGCATGGACGCTGCTCCTGTCGATGGTGAAGCAGCGGGTATTGAAGAGTTTTCCGTTCTCGAACCGGCCGTTCGAGGTGATCGTGACATGCTTGATCGAGCCGTCCTTGGCCCTCAGGCGCGCCGGATAGCTCTCCAGGCGATCGCCACTGCCCAGCTTGGTGAGAATGTCGCCAATAACCGGCTCGTCGACATGAAATTCGGTGATGTGGCGACCGATGTATTCTTGCGCCGAATAACCCAGCAGCGCCAGCTCCGCCTTGTTGGCGCGCAGGATGGTGCCATCGCCACTGACGATATGCAGGCCCACCGCGCTGTTTTCAAAAAAGTCTTCCAGGTCGGCACTTTTGCGCCGAAGCTCTTCGGCCATGGCGTGGTGCGCCGAAACGTCCTGGAAGCAATTGATCACCCCTTGAATGACGCCCCGCCGATCCCTGAGGGCGCGGATGTTCATAAGCGCCACGAACCGCGAGCCATCCGGACGTTGGATGATCACTTCCTGATTGCGCGGCGCAATGCCGGTATCGAGCGCCGAGGCCGTCGGACTGTGCTCGAATGCCAGCGGCGTTCCGTCGGCCAGGAACAATCGATGGGCGCCGCAGAAGCGGTCGCCGTTCTCTCCAAGCGTCGGCGCCCTTCCCCACAGCTCGGCCGCCTCGCTGTTATACCGCACGAGCCACCCCTGGCGATCGCAGAGGTACACCGCACCGGGAATGGCATCCAGCGCATTCGTCCCCATAGCGATCAGGCTTTCGTATTCGCTTGGCGTACAGGCTTCCAAGGGGAGCTCTTCAATGTTCGACATCAGTCATCCTCAAACCCCCTGGCTGCAACGCTCAGGGTCTCAATGGACTCTAGATCGCTATTGAGCGCGCGAGTTCAGGAAACTCTTCAAGGACAACGGCGCCTGTGCCGTACGTCAGCCATGGCATAAATCGACAGGCTCGCGCAGCGGTTATGAACGAGGCCTGCTCCAGGCCCTGTCCAGTAGCGCGACCACTGTTTCGTCCGGGGTCTGGCTGAAGTCTTCGTACCAATCGCCGACCGAGCGCATCCACTCGGGCATCAACGGACACACAAACTCATCGACCTCACTGCGCAAGGCTTCGGCGGTTTCGACCGGCGCCACTGGAACGGCAACCACGATGGCAAGAGGGTTTTGCAGGCGTACCGCATGGACCGCCGCCATCATTGACGCACCGGTGGCCAGGCCATCATCCACAAGCAGGACCACCTGCTGTTTCAGGTCGACAGGTGGGCGGCTGCCGCGATAAAGCGCTTCACGGCGCGCCAGTTCCTGCCTTTCCCGCTGGAGCACCGCATCGAAGGCAGCCTGGTCGACGTGATGGGCACGCAACGCATCGTCGTTGCGAATCTGGATGGCGCCGCTGGCAATCGCGCCCATCGCCACTTCCGGATGAGACGGAACACCGAGCTTGCGCACCAGTATCAGGTCGAGGGGCAGCCCCAGGGCGTCGGCCACCTCCCAGGCGACGGGCACGCCACCCCGGGGCAACGCCAGGACGATCGCATTGCTCCGCCCACGATACTGGGTCAAGGGTTCTATCAAGCGCTGGCCGGCCGCGGCTCGATCGGCATAAGGAGGCGATGCAAAAGACAGGGGATTCATAGTCGGGTCTCCTTGCAAAAACAGACACGTCGTCCGCACAGTCACCCTGTCAGGATACCCGGCACGGGGTGTCCAGCAACGGCTGAGTGATCCAAACTGCCTGCGTCGTCACGCCAATCGGCGGGCGTGACCGCATCGTCGGCGCCAGCGACTTGGGAATCGCGAGTCATTACGCCTGCCGAAGCCGTTTCTTAACGAGGTCTGACGGAGGAGAAATTTTGGCACGCCCGAGAAAAATCCCGTCAAACCTGGGCTGCCCTTGTTCGATCTTCCGTAGTACAGTAGTCAAAACCCGATAAATATCCACCTTGAGATGACCTGAAGTGCCAGGCCCCAACGTCAATGGACCGCACACCCCGTCATCCTTCTGCCGCGGCGGTAACTGCATGATCGACATCACCGAAGTTTCCATTGCCCAACTGCGCGCCGCGCTGGAATCGGGCCAGACCACGGCGGTAGCGCTTGTCCAGGCCTACCTCGCCAGGATCGATGCCTACGACGGCCCCGACACGCCCACCGCCCTCAACGCGGTGGTGGTGCGCAACCCGGATGCGCTGAAGGAAGCGCAGGCCTCCGATGCCCGCCGGGCCAACGGCCAGACCCTCGGTCCACTCGACGGCATTCCCTATACGGCCAAGGACAGTTATCTAGTCAAGGGCCTCACCGCCGCGTCCGGCAGCCCGGCGTTCAAGGACCTGGTGGCCTATCGCGATGCGTTCACCATCGAACGGCTGCGCGCCGCCGGGGCCATCTGCCTGGGCAAGACCAACATGCCGCCCATGGCCAACGGCGGGATGCAGCGCGGGGTGTATGGCCGGGCGGAAAGCCCATACAACGGCGACTACCTCACTGCCCCCTTTGCCTCCGGCTCCTCGAACGGTGCGGGCACGGCGACCGCCGCCAGTTTCGCGGCATTCGGCCTGGCTGAAGAAACCTGGTCGAGCGGGCGCGGCCCGGCGTCGAACAACGGCCTGTGCGCCTACACGCCGTCCCGTGGGGTGATTTCGGTGCGGGGCAACTGGCCGTTGACGCCGACCATGGACGTCGTGGTGCCCTTCGCCAGGACCATGGCCGACCTGCTCGAAGTGCTGGACGTGGTGGTGGCCGAGGACCCGGACACCCGTGGCGACCTGTGGCGCCTGCAGCCCTGGGTGCCGATTCCGAGCGTCGATTCGGTTCGTCCCGCTTCGTATCCGAGCCTTGCCAGCAAACCCGGAGCGCTGGCCGGCGTTCGGTTCGGCGTGCCACGGATGTACATCAATGCCGACCCTGAAGCCGGCACGGCCGAGGCCCCCGGCATCGGCGGCCCGACGGGGCAGCGCATCATCACTCGCGCCTCGGTGATCGACCTTTGGGAGCAAGCCCGCAAGGCCCTGGAGGCCTGTGGCGCCGAAGTGGTCGAGGTGGATTTCCCACTGGTGTCCAATTGCGAGGGCGATCGTCCCGGCACGCCGACGGTGTTCACCCGTGGCCTGGTTTCCAAGGAATTCCTGCACCATGAATTGTGGGACCTGTCGGCCTGGGCATTCGATGATTTCCTGCGGGCCAACGGTGATCCGCAGTTGAATCGCCTGGCCGACGTCGATGGACCGAAGATCTTCCCCCACGACCCGGGCACCCTGCCCAACCGCGAGGACGACCTGGCCGCCGGCATGGATGAGTACGTGAAGATGGCCCAACGCGGCATCACGCCTTGGGACCAGATCCCGACATTGCCCGACGGGTTGCGGGGGCTCGAAGAAACACGCCGGATCGACCTGGAAGACTGGATGGAACGGCTGGGCCTGGACGCGGTGATCTTCCCGACCGTCGCCGACGTCGGGCCGGCGGACGCGGATATCAATCCGGCCTCTGCCGATATCGCCTGGAGCAACGGGGTCTGGGTCGCCAACGGCAACCTCGCCATTCGTCACCTGGGCGTGCCCACGGTCACCGTGCCGATGGGCGTCATGGCGGACATCGGCATGCCCGTCGGGCTGACATTTGCCGGGCGCGCCTATGATGATTCGAAACTGTTGCGACTGGCATCGGCGTTCGAGTCGATCGGCTCCAAGCGCCTGGTCCCGCCTCGGACCCCGCCGCTGTCGGCTTGAGCCGGTCATTGGGGTTGCTGCGCAACCCAGCGGGAGCAAGCTCCCTCGCCACAAAAGCAGCGTACGACTTCACTTTTGAGTACGGGCGCAACCCCGTGGCGAGGGAGCTTGCTCCCGCTGGACTGCGCAGCAGTCCCCAGACCGGTTCTACAGCCGGAAACACTGTTGCATGGCACGAGCAAGCAGGCCCACGGCCTCATCACCCTGTGCCGCCTGCGATCGCATAAACACCACCTCATGCTCCTCGATCACCGGCAGGCCTTCAAGGATCCGCATCGCATCCGTCACCCGCCCACGGTCGATCAGGCTGATCGCCAATCCGGCCTCCACGCAGGCCTTGACGGCCTGGTTGGAGGGGCTTTCCAGGACAATGCGCGTCCTGCGCCCGCTTTGCCTGAGGGCTTCGATCATCGCTTGCCGATAAGGGCATTGCGCCGCATGCACCGCCAGCGGCAACGGCTCCAGCGAGGCCACCGTCCCGTGGATTGGCCCGACCCAGACCGGCGTGGTGGACACCAGCACTTGCGTTTCTGTGTCCGCTTGGCCCTTCGGCTGGGTAACCACCGCTGCCTGAAGCTTGCCGCGCTGCACCTGGTCACGCAGCGCGTAACTTGGCGCGGTCTTGAGTTCCAGCACAACATTGGGCCACGCGGTGGCGAAGGTCGGGAGGATGTCGCGGATGACATGGTCGGCATATTCATCCGGCACCCCCAGGGTGATACGTCCCGCCAGGCGGGTGCCGTGCAGGTCGGCCAGCACCCGGTCGTGGGTATTGAGCAGCTCCGTCGTCGCCACGAGCAAACGCTTGCCCAACGCGGTAAGGGATACCGATTGATTGTCCCGGTTGAGCAACCGCCCGCCCGCCACTGCTTCCAACCGCTGGATATGCACGCTGACCGCCGCCGGGCTTTTGTGCAGTTGTTCCGCCGCCCCACTGAATTTCCCGATCCGCGCCACCGCATGAAAAGTACGTATCAAATCGATATCAAGTATGGCCGTCATGATTCAATCTTCGTAAATGACTGATGCAATTCATTTTGATTTATTAGATTAGCCGGGTTCCGTAGCCTGTGGCCATGAACCCGAATAAAGCGTTGACCTGCACGTCCCGGTCCCGGCCCGCCTGGCATTGGCTGATCCCACTGCCCTTGCTCGAAGCGGCTTTGCTGGTGTCGTGGAGCTCCGGCTTTATTGGCGCGCGCTTTTCCATCGACTACGCGCCGGCATTGCTGGTGGTGTTCTGGCGGTGCGTCGTGGTCACGCTCGTCCTGCTGCCCTTCGTCGCCGGGCAACTACGCCGAACCTCGCCCGTCGCGCTGTTGAAAAACGCCGGCATCGGCCTCTTGGCGATGGCGGGCTACCTGGGCGGTATCACCCAAGGCATTGCCCTGGGTGTACCGGCGGGCCTGGCCGCGCTGGTCGCCGACCTGCTGCCGCTGGGCCTGGCGCTGCTGGCCGCCGGCGTACTCCGGCAACGGCTGGCCTGGCAGGTCTGGGCGGGGCTATTGATCGGCCTGGTCGGCGTCATGCTGGTGACCCAGGGCGCATTGGCGTGGGGCAACGCACCCTTGTGGGCCTATGGCCTGCCGCTGCTTGGCATGCTCTCGCTCGCCGTCGCGACCCTGTGGCAGAAATACCTGCCCGCCGAACAATCGCTGGGCCTGCTGCCCAACCTATGGCTGCAGTGTTGCGTGTCGGGCCTGGCCTTCGCCCTGGTGGAAGGCGTCCATGGCAGCCTGGCCCCGCTACCCAGCACCGGCTTTGCACTGAGCGTCTTGTGGACAGCGGGCATTTCGACAATGGGCGGCTACGGGCTCTACTGGCTGTGCCTGCGCCGCACGACCGCCACCCGCGTCGCCAGCGTCCTGTACCTCAGCCCGCCCATTACCATGCTCTGGGCCTGGGCGATGTTCAACGAACCACTTTCCTGGCAGATGGCGGTGGGGATGGCCGTGTCCGGGGTCGGCATCTGGCTGGTCGTGGGTACCGAAGCGCGGCAGGCGGTTGCAAATTCAAGATAGCAAGATCGGTCGAGCGCATCGGGCTGGCTGGCCTCATGCTGGTGTCCTCTATAGGAAAAGACCATGACCGACACACAAAAGCGCTACCAATCCCGGATGCAGAAGGTACTCGATTACATCGACCGGCATCTGGATGACTGCTTGGACCTGGATACATTGAGCGGCGTCGCGGTTTTTTCGAAATACCATTTCCACCGGCAGTTCATGGCGACGTTCAACCTGCCCTTGCACCGCTATGTCCAACTCGCTCGAATGAAACGCGCCTCCTACAAACTGGCGTTTCGCGAACATGAGACGATTACCGAAATTGCCATGGGTGCCGGTTACGGTGCGCCTGACGCCTTTGCCCGTGCCTTTCGACAGCGCGTGGGCCAACAACCCTCGAATTTCCGCAAATCGCCCGACTGGCAGCATTGGGGCATTACTTTCACGCCACTGCACAACGCGAGGAACCGTTTCATGCCCACGACTTATCAACCCAGCGATGTACGGATCCGGAGTGTTCTCGCGACACCCGTCGCCATCATGGAACACCGAGGCGATCCCGCGACGATCGGTGCGACGATCCAACGCTTCATTACCTGGCGACGCAGTGTCGGCCTGGTCCCGCCGATCAGCCCGACGTTCAATGTCTTCCACACCGACCCGCGCGCGACTGCACCGCAACACTATCGATTGGATCTATGCGCAGGGACGGACCAACCCATCACGCCAAACGGCGAAGCGATCAAGGCCGGCAGTATCCCTGCCGGGCGTTGTGCCGTGCTGCGGGTCGAAGGTGGCGCCGATAACCTTGAGCCTGCCGCGCTGTACCTCTACAGGGATTGGCTGCCGGCCAGCGGTGAGGAACCGGGAGATTTCCCGCTCTATTGCCAGCGCATTACGTTCTTTCCGGACGTTGCCGAGAACGAAGCCGTAACCGAACTCTTTCTGCCGCTCAGGTGATCATAGTCCCACGTCTACAACGAGACGAGCCTGGTGGTCATTCGCCAGCCCCACCCTTGATGTCGACACCCCCCCTTACTGAATACATCTGTGGCGAGGGAGCTTGCTCCCGCTGGGGTGCGAAGCGCCCCCCCCGCGCCAGTTGGCCCGAGTAATCTGGCACCCTCGATGGCCGCATCGGGGCTGCTACGCAGCCCAGCGGGAGCAAGCTCCCTCGCCACAATGACTCATCCACAATGGCTCGTACCTTAAGGCTCATGACTCATGACTCATGACTCATGACTCAAGCCTCAAGCCTCAAGCCTCAAGCCTCAAGCCTCAAGCCTCAAGCGAACAGCATTGCCTCCGCCGCCGAACATGGACCTTCACCCGCCCAAACCAGTGCCTTGTCCATCGGCCAACGCAGCGCCGTTGAGGTAATGATCGCCAAGCAGCCGACGCTGGGTCAGCAGGCCGGTTCGGGGCTGTCCGGCAAGGGCCGCGGCAGGCTGCGACCGGCCAGTTCGAAGTAGGCATGGCCGGCCAGGCGCGCGTCTTCACGCCATGGGATGGATCAGGTATTCGGTGAGTGTCGCCGCACACGCAACGATGCCTTCATGAAGCACCATTTCAAAGCCATGGGTATTTTCCGTTGGAATGGCGATGCACCCCGCTCGCGCGGCCACTCCCGCACTCATGATCGCACTCGCATCGGAGGCAAAATCGACCAGGAGCGCAACTTGTGGGTGATAGCCCGAGCGCTGTGCAGCCTTGACCAGGGCATCCACGACAGAGCGGGTGTAATAACCCTTCTGATCCCCCGTGTTGATAATCGGGTCTGCCGATAACACCGTTCCGTACTCCTCCAGGACCGGGCCTACCTCGACCGCGATGGTGGTGTCACCCGGCACGCGGGCAGCGGCATAAAGCGCACCGGCGTTGGACTCTTCCTCAAGTGTCGTGCAGACGAACCAGACGTCTTGCTTGAGCGCGTGCCTTTTGTTTTTCAGCTGCTGCGCGGTGGTGATCACTGCCGCCAAGGGCGCCCGGTCATCAAGGAAGTGGGCGGCGACCGTGTCTTTCACCTGGAACGGCCGGCGCCAGTGCCGACTGAGCACCACGCGCACGCCGGGCCGGATACCGGCGGCGGTCAGCTCCTCCTGGGAACAGCGGGTGATGACATGGACGTCGCTCCACTGCACCGCCCCTGACAGCACATCCCGCCCTTGGGCGGAGCCACCAGTGTTGTGCATGGAACCATAAGACAGTACGCCGGGCAGGCATTGGTTATCGCCGAGTATGTCGACCGGACAAACGCCAAAACAAATGGGCTGGGCACCGCCCAGCGCCACGACTTCCAAGTTACCGTCGGGCCTTGTCTTCTTCACGATCATGGCAATTTCATCGAGGTGCGCCATGACCCTGATGGGCTGTGCTTGCGAAGACTCATCCGACGCCTTGATCAGTCCCCGGATGTTGCCGGCCTCGTCGACAACGACCTCATCACAGTGCTTGCCCAGTTCCCTGAGACATATTTCCCGGACTTCATCTTCCTGCCCGCCGGGGCCGCGGGCCAGAAGCAATTCTTCGAGCAAAGGCTGAATACTCATTGAAGGCATCAGATAGGTTCCCGTCACGACCCTTGAACAGCGTAGACCCCACCTGTTTCCCGTCCGTTCAAATCGGTATTCGCTCGGTCATGACCGGTCAATCCAGCCCCGAACGGAACGTTTCGATCTTGAGTCCGAATCGATTCATCTTGTTGTACAAGCCACCGCGCGACACGTTCAACCGTTGGGCAGCCAGGCGGATGTTTCCGCGCGTCTCCTTGAGGGCGGCAATGATCGCGTTCATTTCATAGGTGCCCAGGTCCGGCGCCGTCCGCGGTTCTGGCACATTTGCCCAGATCGAGGGTCGCCCGCGCTGCCTGATTTCCAGCGCAAGGTCACTCGGCTGGATCAGTTCGGTCATTGCCAGGTTCGTCGCCCGTTCAATGACGTTTTCCAGCTCACGGACATTGCCCGGCCAGTGATAGGCGCCCAGCAAATCCAGCGCCGCTGGCGAAACGTCCTGCATCGTCTTGCGCAGCGACCGGGCACAACGGGCGAGAAAATGCCGCGCCAGCAACGGCACATCCTCGCGACGCATCCGCAATGGCGGCACCGTCAGGTTCAGCACGTTGAGCCGGTAGTAAAGGTCCTCGCGAAAAGCCCCCTCGGCCACCGCCTGGCTCAGGTTGCGGTGGGTGGCAGCGATGATGCGCACGTTGACCCGCAGCGATTTTTTCGCACCCACCCGTGTCACCTCACCTTCCTGCAAGACACGCAGCAGGCTGACCTGCGCATCGAAGGACATGTCACCGATTTCGTCGAGGAAGATTGTCCCACCATCGGCCAGTTCGAACTTGCCGGCCGACCCACCGCGAGCCGACCCGGTGAAAGCGCCTTCGACATGACCGAACAGCTCGCTTTGCACCAGGTCTCGCGGAATCGCGCCGCAATTGACCGCCACGAAAGGCCCGCCACGACGATCGCTGGCGTTATGGATAGCCTGGGCGAACAGCTCCTTGCCCGTGCCACTCTCGCCGAGGATCAGCGTGGTCGAATCACTGCGACTGGCAATCCGCGCCAAGTGCATTGCATCCTGGATCGCCTGCGAGCGGCCCAGGATGGTTTCAAAGGTGTAGCTGGCCTGGGTGCCGATGATCCGCCGGGTGATTTCCCGGATGCGTCGGTTCTCGCGCAACGAAACGATCCGCCCGCCTTGCGCCAGCGGACAGACCGACACCAGGCAAGCCAGATGGCTGCGATCGTGCAGTTCAAAGGTGCAGTCCAAGTCACGCACCCCGTCGCCGCCCCCGAGCAGGACCGCATCGGTCAATTCGCTCTGCCCCAGGCTCTGGAACGGACTCCCGAGCAGGTCATGGCCGACGCGAAACAACTGTCGGGCGTAATGGTTGAGGGCCTTGATGCAGCCGCGCTCATCCAATACCACCAAGCCCTCGTTGAGCACCTCAAGCACGGTCTGTTGTTCTTCCAGCAAGGCCTGCAGAGTCATCTGCCTGGAGACAGCCTCGGCCGCGGCCTGGACGGTGCCCAGCGTATGAAAGTGAAACCAGCCTGGCTCGGCCGTCAAGGTCAACATGCCCAGGGTCCGGCCCTGGGCATCGCGGATGGGCGCGGCGGCGCAATGCATGCGGCGCTGGCGCAGGCCAAGCCCGAAATTCTCCTCGGCCAACACATACACCAAGCGGTCTTCGACGATTGCCAACCCGGTGCAATTGGTGCCCTGCACCGACTCCAGCAGTCGACTGCCAATGGGAGTGAGGTCCAGGCCGCAGAAGTACAACGTGGTGCCTTCGGCATCGGTCAGGTTGATATGGCCCCTGGGGTTATAGGCGAGCAAACCGCGCATGACTTGCGCCGCCGCAGCGATCAGTTCCCGGTTGGCAGCCAGTGTCGCGGTCAGGTCGGCGGGCGCGACAAAACGGTACGCGCCGTCTTCCGGATCGAGGCCGGCACTGACGCTGCGCAACCAGGATTCCCAGATCACCCGGCGGATCCCGACTGGGCGCTCGGTCCGCCCTTGCCAGCACGCTCGCCAGGCATCCTCCAGCGCCGTGCCCGGCCCGTCGTTCAACGACGCTGGGCCAAGCGTGGTGAGGTAATCGCGGTCTTCGTCGCTCAACGCTATGGGTTGCTGATCCATGGTTCGGCCATATGTTCATATTTTCGACATGTCAGTATAGACATGTCATCGACATGAACATTGATTCAAATAAAAACCATTAAATATCAATAAGTTAACTATTGGCACAGCCCTTGCTCCCTGCATGAACAGACGAGGACATTCTTGCCGCCGAGTCGTAAAAACAATAAAGGGAGTCATATTCATGAGCACATCCAAGACCCTCCGCCTGGGCCTCATCGGTGCCGGCCGCATGGGCAGTTTTCACGGCCTGACCGCCGCCCGGCACATCCCTGGCGCGTGCCTCGCCGCCATCGCCGACCCTACCCCCGGCCAAGCCGCACGCCTGGCGGCAGAACTGGACGTGCAGAAGATCTATACCGCCCCACAGCAGTTGCTGGATGACCCGGACATCGACGCCGTGCTGATTGCCGCGCCGGCGCGCAGCCATGCCGAGCTGGTGATCAGTGCGGCCCGGGCCGGCAAAAGCGTGTTCTGTGAAAAACCGATGGCCATCACCCTGGATGAAGCGGACCGCGCCATCGCCGCCGCTGCCGATGCACGAGTGACGCTACAAGTCGGCTTCAACCGACGTTTTGCCAAAAGCTTTCGCACCGCTCATCTGGATGTGATGGCCGGCCGGATCGGTACGCCACAACTGCTACGCTCACTGACCCGGGATCCGGCGCTGAACAACCCGGCCGCGTCGCCGCAATGGGTGATCTTCCTGGAAACCCTGATCCATGATTTCGACACCCTGCGCTACCTGAACCCGGGCGCCGAGGCGGTTGAGGTCTTTGTGATGGCCGATGCCCTGATCGCCCCCGCCTACAAGGACAAAGGTTTTCTCGACACCGCGGTGGTCACGATCCGCTTCGACAATGGCGCCATCGCCACGGCCGAGGCCAATTTCCAGGCCGTGTATGGCTACGATGTCCGCGGCGAAGTGTTCGGCAGCGCCGGCATGCTGACCATGGGCAACGTCAACGATTCCGACTTGCTGCGGTACCTGGCCAATGGGGTCCAGGCCGACACCCAGCGCATGGACACCGACTTGCTGCGTGATGCCTACGTGGCCGAACTCAATCACTTCGCCAGTTGTGTGCGCAGCGGCGAAAAACCGCTGGCCAGCGGTGAAGATGCCCGGGCAGCACTGGCCATTGCCCGCGCCTGTATCGAGTCCTTCCAACAGGGCAAGACGGTGCGCGTGCAAGGAGCGCTGTCATGAGTTTCATCCCATTCAAACTGGCGATCAGCGCCGAGATGGTCTTCCTCGACCTGCCTTTTACCGAACGGGTCAGACGCATCCACGCGCTGGGCTTCAGCGTCGAGATATGGAACTGGGCGACCAAGGACATCCAGGCCCTCGTGGCGACGGGCGCGGACTTCACCTCCATGACCGGCTACCTGTCGGGCAACCTGACCGACCCCGACGATATCCGACAGTTGCTCGACAGCGCCCAGGAATCCTTGGCCGTCGCCGCTCAATTGGGTTGCCCAAGCCTGAACCTGCACGGCACCGGCCTGGGTGATCAGGGCTTGCCGGTCAAACCCGTGGCCCAGACCACCGGCCGCATGTGGTTGAGCGCCTGCAAGACGCTGGAAAAAATCGCTCGCCTGGGGGAAGACGCGGGCCGGGTGTTCCTGCTGGAAAACCTCAACACCGAGGTCGACCACCCGAGCACGCCTTTCGCCCGCGCTGACGATACCCTGGCGCTGATCGAGGCCGTGGGCAGCCCGCACTTGAAGATGAACCTGGACCTCTATCATGCCCAGATCGGCGAAGGAAACCTGATCGAACTGATCCAGCGCGCCGGCAGCGCCATCGGCGAAATCCAAGTGGCCGACGTCCCGGGGCGCAGGGAGCCCGGCACCGGCGAGATCCACTACCCCGCGATTGCCAAGGCCTTGTTCGGCATGGGATACAGCGGTGTCGTCGGCCTGGAAGGCTGGGCCAGCGGTGACAGCGAGGTCGCGCTCGAGCGTTTCAGGCAAGCCTTCACGCTTGATGGATAAAGCCCCGACGCACTCAACATGTGCGGCAGATTTTCAGTTCTTGGTGACGTTTCAACCCATAACAACAAAAGGATAATCATCATGCGTCGTTGCACACTGCTTTTCGCCACCCTGCTGTTGCTGTTCAGCCAATGGGCCGCCGCCGACTATCGCATCGGCGTCAGCATCGCCAGGGTCGACGACAACTTCATGACCTACGTACGTAACGGCCTGGACGAGGCCGCGAAAAAGGAAAACGTGCAGATCCAGTTCGAAGACGCCCAGGGCGATGTGGTGCGCCAACTCAACCAGGTCCAGGGTTTCATCAACCAGCAAGTGGACGCGGTCATTGTCCTGCCGGTGGACACCTCCGCCACCGCCAACATCACCCGCGCCGCGGTCGACGCGAAGATGCCGCTGGTCTACGTCAACCGTCACCCGGACGAGCGCACCTTGCCCAAAGGCGTCGTCACCGTGGCCTCCAATGACATCGAGGCCGGACAGCTGCAAATGCGCTACCTGGCCGAAAAACTCGGCGGCAAGGGCAACCTGGCGATAATCATGGGCGACCTGGCGCAAAACGCTACCCACGACCGCACCGAAGGCGTCAAGCAGGTGCTCAAGGATTATCCCGGGATCAAGATCGTCGAGCAGCAAAGTGCCGAGTGGCAGCGCAACAAAGGGATGGACCTGACCAGCAACTGGTTACTGGCCGGGAGTCGTTTCGATGCCATCGTCGCCAACAACGACGAGATGGCCATCGGTGCCGCCATGGCCTTGCAGCAGGCCGGCAAAGCCAAGGGCGAGGTTGCGATTGTCGGCATCGACGGGTTGCCGGACGGCCTGGCGGCGATCAAGCGCGGGATGTTGGTCGCCTCGGTATTCCAGGACCCCAAGGCCCAGGCGACCAGCGCGGTCCAGGCGGCGCTCAAGATGATCAAGGGCGAGCCAGTGGAAACGGACGTCTGGGTGCCCTTCCAGTTGATCAAGCCTGAGCAGTTGGCAGTGTTCGAGCAACATTACAAATAACCTGCGACTAGTGGCCTGTACGGTTAATTCGAGTACTCAAATTCGAGTGCCAGGGCTTGCCAGGCAAGGCGCCATGACGAGTCGTAGCCCGCTACGGCGAGGAATGGCAACGCAGACTGGCAAGTTCTGGCGCCGAAGTTGAGTGCACGAATTAGCCACACAGGCCACTAGATACATCGCCATGAAGCTGGCAAAGGGGGGCAACACACTGCCCCTCATCAGCCCCACCTGCGCATTCCCGATATTTAGCTTGACGATTGAGATGACGATCATCATATTTAGGCAAAATATTACGATCATCATGTGGATATCAACTCGACGGCGGCTTCGCGAACTGAAGTCGGCGCGTTGGGCATCAACGTTTTGTCCACGTCAATCACACGCGCAGGAAATGACGTATGCAAGCCCGAACTTCATTGGCGATTGCCGGCACGCAACACACCTCCAGCCAACCGTTGACCGGCAGAATCGTCGCGCTGCTCGCCGGCCTGGCGGCGATCAGCATGCTCTCCACCAACATCATCCTTCCGGCGTTCGCGGCGATCGGTGAAGACCTGGGCGTGACCGCTCGCGAACTCGGCCTGACGCTGTCCAGCTTCTTCATCACCTTCGCCTTGGGCCAACTGGTGGTCGGGCCACTGGCCGACCGCTACGGGCGCCAGAAGCTGGTGCTGGGCGGGCTGTCGGTGTTCGTTGTCGGCACCGTCATCGCCGGCTTTGCCAGCACGCTCGACGTCCTGATCGCCGGACGCGTCGTGCAAGCACTGGGCGTGTGCGCAGCCTCGGTACTGTCGCGGGCCATTGCCCGGGATCTGTTCGAAGGCGAGACGCTCGCCCGCGCCCTGTCGCTGACAATGATCGCCACGGCCGCGGCACCGGGCTTTTCGCCGCTGGCCGGCAGTGTCCTGGCCGTCACGCTCGGCTGGCGTGCCATCTTCCTTCTGGTGGGACTGGCCGCTGTTGCACTGGCGTTTTTCTACGTGCGCGACCTGGGGGAAACCCATCCCGCCGATCGCCGCGCCCCCCACTCAGCCAGGAGCGTGGTACTCGCCTATTGCCGACTGGCAGCGGATAAGCGCTTCATCCTCCCGGCCGTGTCCATGGGCCTGCTGCTGAGTGGCCTGTTCGCCTCGTTCGCGGCGGCGCCCGCCATCCTGATGCAAGGCTTCGGCCTGACATCGGTGCAGACCGGCTTGTACTTCGCCTCGACGGTCTTTGTGGTGTTCGCCGCCGGCATGGCGGCGCCGCGCCTGGCCCATCGTCTTGGCGGCCGGATTGTCACGTTGCTGGGCATTGCCTGCGCCATGATGGGAGGCGGCCTGCTTCTGGTCGGTCCGACTGAGCCCGGGCTGTGGTGGTATGCCCTTTCGATGGTCACGTTCCTTTGGGGCATGGGCCTGGCCAATCCACTGGGCACGGCCATTGCCATGGGCCCTTTCGGCAAGGAAGCCGGGATGGCCTCCGCCCTGCTGGGGTTTCTTTCCATGGGGGCGGCTGCGCTGGCCACCTGGCTGGCCTCGGCCTTGAGCTTCGCGCCGATGACCACGTTGGGTGGGATCCAGGCGACGGCCTGCCTGGTCGCGCTGGTGTTGTTCCTGCTGCGAGGCAAGATTTGATCACGGCCAAACACGTCACAGGCAACGATCAATACACGGGCCAGGTTTCGACAATCTTCCCCCCGCGCACGGCCAGCAAATCGCCAAATTGCAGCAGTACGGATTCGGTCTGGGTTGGCCTTAAAAATACCTGGTCTTCGACATTCAGCCCCACCGTCGGCGAGCCGTTGACCATTTCCTGATTGGAACTGCGACCGTAGAGCTCGTTACTTTGCAGCCCCGAGGGAGACTCGAACTCGGCCATCCAGTTGCCGCCGTAGATGAAGAATGTCCCGCGCTGATTCGGGTCCCACCAGGAGAACAATCGGGACTTGCCATTCAGGGCGGGGAAATTCACCGGGCCGGTGCTCTTCAACACGGGCGTTGCGATAAAGGCCGCCGGCACATGCTCGGCCAGGGATGGCAGGTCGTAGTGAGTCGGCTTGAGGAACGCCGTCCCCACCGAGACTTCGCTGCTCAAGCGTTCCTGTTCATGCATGCGGTAGCTGGGGCTGCCGGCGGTATTGAGCGTGAGCCCATCATGCCAAAGCGCCGGGAAGTGTTCCCGCACGTACTTCACATGACCGTTGTAAATGACCATCACCTGGTCGAACAAGGCCTGGGACGAACCGAGCACCCGAGGCACGCCCATGCCGACAAACGGGTCGTACCCCATGAAGCCTGCAAATTCGAGATGCTGCGCATGGGCACTGATCAGCGTCAGCATCTCGCCGAGCACTGCTTGATCAGACACTCCGCCGCGGTGCAGGCCGACATCCAGCTCGATATTGACCCGCAACCGAATGCCCAGGCCCTGGGCCAATGCCCGGTAATCCATCAGCCGCTGCGGCGTGTCGAGCAGCCATTGCAGTTGCCTGGCAGGGTCGAAGGTGCCTTTGTGGGTTTGATAGAACAACTCGGCCGAGCGTACCGGCAGGGGTTTGCCGAGCAAGATGTCAGATTCCGGGAAAGTCAGCGCATCGTGGTTGAGGAACGGCTGGTGAAACGACATCAGCCGCCGGGTATCGGTGCGTTTGGCGATATACGCCAGCAACCCCGGTGACGGCAGGGATTTTTCCACCAGGCGCAACTGCTTGCCGGCACGTTTGACCGATTGCATGACCACATTGATGTTGTGATCGAGCAGGTCGAGGTCAATCAGCATCACAGGCCGCATCGGCCCATGGGTCTTCAGTTCCTGATTCAACGCGCGGAAGTAATCGTTGTAGGGACCGCCCCGGTCGCCCGGCCGCAACAGCGCCCCCGCCCCTGCCATCAAGGCCCCCACTCCCGCGGTACCGAGCATAAAGGTTCTACGGTTCATCAGGACGCCCCTCCACATGCGCAATCAGGTGCACGTTACGGCAGCGCTGCGCCATCGTTGAGGTTATGCGGGGCCAGAAAGGGGGCTTTAGCGGCCACGCTTTGCCGATGCCCAAAAGCGGTGCCCTCCTTGGAGAGCGGCTACGACTGGCGCGACGCGTTCATGAGCCCCCCTGAGTTTTTCCAAAGACACCCCGATGGCTTATTCACCTGCGCAATGGCAAGCTTGCGACCGCAGCCCAGCCGCCCATGCCGCCGTTCATGGCTGATGCCCGTTGCCATTCACCTCGGGTACCCATCGACTTTTATTCAACTGAGCAAGGATGTCCTCATGAAAATTTCTCTTGGTCTCGTCGCCCTGGCCGGGTGCCTGTCCACCGCCCCTGTCTTGGCTGCCACCGCGAGCCACAGCGACCTGTTCAAGGCCTTGGCGCAGTGCCAGGCCAGTGTGCAGCAGGTCAGCGAATTCAACGGCCTCGTGGACGCCGAGCAAGTGTCACTCGCCAAGGATGAAGCCCACACCCCGTGGGGCGGTGGCGCCTGGCAGGCCACTGCGGCGCTGTCAGTGCACGGCGTGTCGTCGACCACCCTGGTGATGACCGACCGCTTCAGCTTCTTCCTCCAGGCCAAGAGCAGCAACCCGAAGGCCGATGCGGAAAAACTCGCCAGCGCCCTGAAACTGGAAAAGACCCTGGATACCGACGGCTACGTGGACTACCAGCGCAACCTCGACAACGGCGCGACCCTGCGGGTGGTCTCCACCGAAAACAAAGACAGCGACCTTTATGTGGGCTGCACCTATCAGCAGGACGCTTCCTGAGACCAAGCGGCCTCGGCAAAGCCTTCCCTGTCGTAACCCGGATCTAATGTGGGAGCGAGCCTGCTCGCGAGGTGTCAGCACATCAAACATCGCTGCAAACTGCCCCACCGCTTTCGCGAGCAAGCCCGCTCCCACAGGGGATATTGAGTGTTCCTGAGCTTTGCATGCAGCTCAGGACCATTGTGGGAGCGGGCTTGCTCGCGAAAGCGGTGGGGCAGTTTGCAGCGATGTTTGATGTGCTGACACCTCGCGAGCAGGCTCGCTCCCACATTAGATCCGGGTTACGACAGGGAAGGCTTTGCCGAGGCCGCTTGGTCTCAGGAAGCGTCCTGCTGATAGGTGCAGCCCACATAAAGGTCGCTGTCTTTGTTTTCGGTGGAGACCACCCGCAGGGTCGCGCCGTTGTCGAGGTTGCGCTGGTAGTCCACGTAGCCGTCGGTATCCAGGGTCTTTTCCAGTTTCAGGGCGCTGGCGAGTTTTTCCGCATCGGCCTTCGGGTTGCTGCTCTTGGCCTGGAGGAAGAAGCTGAAGCGGTCGGTCATCACCAGGGTGGTCGACGACACGCCGTGCACTGACAGCGCCGCAGTGGCCTGCCAGGCGCCACCGCCCCACGGGGTGTGGGCTTCATCCTTGGCGAGTGACACTTGCTCGGCGTCCACGAGGCCGTTGAATTCGCTGACCTGCTGCACACTGGCCTGGCACTGCGCCAAGGCCTTGAACAGGTCGCTGTGGCTCGCGGTGGCAGCCAAGACAGGGGCGGTGGACAGGCACCCGGCCAGGGCGACGAGACCAAGAGAAATTTTCATGAGGACATCCTTGCTCAGTTGAATAAAAGTCGATGGGTACCCGAGGTGAATGGCAACGGGCATCAGCCATGAACGGCGGCATGGGCGGCTGGGCTGCGGTCGCAAGCTTGCCATTGCGCAGGTGAATAAGCCATCGGGGTGTCTTTGGAAAAACTCAGGGGGGCTCATGAACGCGTCGCGCCAGTCGTAGCCGCTCTCCAAGGAGGGCACCGCTTTTGGGCATCGGCAAAGCGTGGCCGCTAAAGCCCCCTTTCTGGCCCCGCATAACCTCAACGATGGCGCAGCGCTGCCGTAACGTGCACCTGATTGCGCATGTGGAGGGGCGTCCTGATGAACCGTAGAACCTTTATGCTCGGTACCGCGGGAGTGGGGGCCTTGATGGCAGGGGCGGGGGCGCTGTTGCGGCCGGGCGACCGGGGCGGTCCCTACAACGATTACTTCCGCGCGTTGAATCAGGAACTGAAGACCCATGGGCCGATGCGGCCTGTGATGCTGATTGACCTCGACCTGCTCGATCACAACATCAATGTGGTCATGCAATCGGTCAAACGTGCCGGCAAGCAGTTGCGCCTGGTGGAAAAATCCCTGCCGTCACCGGGGTTGCTGGCGTATATCGCCAAACGCACCGATACCCGGCGGCTGATGTCGTTTCACCAGCCGTTCCTCAACCACGATGCGCTGACTTTCCCGGAATCTGACATCTTGCTCGGCAAACCCCTGCCGGTACGCTCGGCCGAGTTGTTCTATCAAACCCACAAAGGCACCTTCGACCCTGCCAGGCAACTGCAATGGCTGCTCGACACGCCGCAGCGGCTGATGGATTACCGGGCATTGGCCCAGGGCCTGGGCATTCGGTTGCGGGTCAATATCGAGCTGGATGTCGGCCTGCACCGCGGCGGAGTGTCTGATCAAGCAGTGCTCGGCGAGATGCTGACGCTGATCAGTGCCCATGCGCAGCATCTCGAATTTGCAGGCTTCATGGGGTACGACCCGTTTGTCGGCATGGGCGTGCCTCGGGTGCTCGGTTCGTCCCAGGCCTTGTTCGACCAGGTGATGGTCATTTACAACGGTCATGTGAAGTACGTGCGGGAACACTTCCCGGCGCTTTGGCATGATGGGCTCACGCTCAATACCGCCGGCAGCCCCAGCTACCGCATGCATGAACAGGAACGCTTGAGCAGCGAAGTCTCGGTGGGGACGGCGTTCCTCAAGCCGACTCACTACGACCTGCCATCCCTGGCCGAGCATGTGCCGGCGGCCTTTATCGCAACGCCCGTGTTGAAGAGCACCGGCCCGGTGAATTTCCCCGCCCTGAATGGCAAGTCCCGATTGTTCTCCTGGTGGGACCCGAATCAGCGCGGGACATTCTTCATCTACGGCGGCAACTGGATGGCCGAGTTCGAGTCTCCCTCGGGGCTGCAAAGTAACGAGCTCTACGGTCGCAGTTCCAATCAGGAAATGGTCAACGGCTCGCCGACGGTGGGGCTGAATGTCGAAGACCAGGTATTTTTAAGGCCAACCCAGACCGAATCCGTACTGCTGCAATTTGGCGATTTGCTGGCCGTGCGCGGGGGGAAGATTGTCGAAACCTGGCCCGTGTATTGATCGTTGCCTGTGACGTGTTTGGCCGTGATCAAATCTTGCCTCGCAGCAGGAACAACACCAGCGCGACCAGGCAGGCCGTCGCCTGGATCCCACCCAACGTGGTCATCGGCGCGAAGCTCAAGGCCGAGGCCAGCCAGGTGGCCAGCGCAGCCGCCCCCATGGAAAGAAACCCCAGCAGGGCGGAGGCCATCCCGGCTTCCTTGCCGAAAGGGCCCATGGCAATGGCCGTGCCCAGTGGATTGGCCAGGCCCATGCCCCAAAGGAACGTGACCATCGAAAGGGCATACCACCACAGCCCGGGCTCAGTCGGACCGACCAGAAGCAGGCCGCCTCCCATCATGGCGCAGGCAATGCCCAGCAACGTGACAATCCGGCCGCCAAGACGATGGGCCAGGCGCGGCGCCGCCATGCCGGCGGCGAACACCACAAAGACCGTCGAGGCGAAGTACAAGCCGGTCTGCACCGATGTCAGGCCGAAGCCTTGCATCAGGATGGCGGGCGCCGCCGCGAACGAGGCGAACAGGCCACTCAGCAGCAGGCCCATGGACACGGCCGGGAGGATGAAGCGCTTATCCGCTGCCAGTCGGCAATAGGCGAGTACCACGCTCCTGGCTGAGTGGGGGGCGCGGCGATCGGCGGGATGGGTTTCCCCCAGGTCGCGCACGTAGAAAAACGCCAGTGCAACAGCGGCCAGTCCCACCAGAAGGAAGATGGCACGCCAGCCGAGCGTGACGGCCAGGACACTGCCGGCCAGCGGCGAAAAGCCCGGTGCCGCGGCCGTGGCGATCATTGTCAGCGACAGGGCGCGGGCGAGCGTCTCGCCTTCGAACAGATCCCGGGCAATGGCCCGCGACAGTACCGAGGCTGCGCACACGCCCAGTGCTTGCACGACGCGTCCGGCGATCAGGACGTCGAGCGTGCTGGCAAAGCCGGCGATGACGGTGCCGACAACGAACACCGACAGCCCGCCCAGCACCAGCTTCTGGCGCCCGTAGCGGTCGGCCAGTGGCCCGACCACCAGTTGGCCCAAGGCGAAGGTGATGAAGAAGCTGGACAGCGTCAGGCCGAGTTCGCGAGCGGTCACGCCCAGGTCTTCACCGATCGCCGCGAACGCCGGAAGGATGATGTTGGTGGAGAGCATGCTGATCGCCGCCAGGCCGGCGAGCAGCGCGACGATTCTGCCGGTCAACGGTTGGCTGGAGGTGTGTTGCGTGCCGGCAATCGCCAATGAAGTTCGGGCTTGCATACGTCATTTCCTGCGCGTGTGATTGACGTGGACAAAACGTTGATGCCCAACGCGCCGACTTCAGTTCGCGAAGCCGCCGTCGAGTTGATATCCACATGATGATCGTAATATTTTGCCTAAATATGATGATCGTCATCTCAATCGTCAAGCTAAATATCGGGAATGCGCAGGTGGGGCTGATGAGGGGCAGTGTGTTGCCCCCCTTTGCCAGCTTCATGGCGATGTATCTAGTGGCCTGTGTGGCTAATTCGTGCACTCAACTTCGGCGCCAGAACTTGCCAGTCTGCGTTGCCATTCCTCGCCGTAGCGGGCTACGACTCGTCATGGCGCCTTGCCTGGCAAGCCCTGGCACTCGAATTTGAGTACTCGAATTAACCGTACAGGCCACTAGTCGCAGGTTATTTGTAATGTTGCTCGAACACTGCCAACTGCTCAGGCTTGATCAACTGGAAGGGCACCCAGACGTCCGTTTCCACTGGCTCGCCCTTGATCATCTTGAGCGCCGCCTGGACCGCGCTGGTCGCCTGGGCCTTGGGGTCCTGGAATACCGAGGCGACCAACATCCCGCGCTTGATCGCCGCCAGGCCGTCCGGCAACCCGTCGATGCCGACAATCGCAACCTCGCCCTTGGCTTTGCCGGCCTGCTGCAAGGCCATGGCGGCACCGATGGCCATCTCGTCGTTGTTGGCGACGATGGCATCGAAACGACTCCCGGCCAGTAACCAGTTGCTGGTCAGGTCCATCCCTTTGTTGCGCTGCCACTCGGCACTTTGCTGCTCGACGATCTTGATCCCGGGATAATCCTTGAGCACCTGCTTGACGCCTTCGGTGCGGTCGTGGGTAGCGTTTTGCGCCAGGTCGCCCATGATTATCGCCAGGTTGCCCTTGCCGCCGAGTTTTTCGGCCAGGTAGCGCATTTGCAGCTGTCCGGCCTCGATGTCATTGGAGGCCACGGTGACGACGCCTTTGGGCAAGGTGCGCTCGTCCGGGTGACGGTTGACGTAGACCAGCGGCATCTTCGCGTCGACCGCGGCGCGGGTGATGTTGGCGGTGGCGGAGGTGTCCACCGGCAGGACAATGACCGCGTCCACTTGCTGGTTGATGAAACCCTGGACCTGGTTGAGTTGGCGCACCACATCGCCCTGGGCGTCTTCGAACTGGATCTGCACGTTTTCCTTTTTCGCGGCCTCGTCCAGGCCGTTACGTACGTAGGTCATGAAGTTGTCGTCGACCCTGGCGATGCTGACGCCGATGCGATAGTCGGCGGCGGCCCATTGGCTGAACAGCAACAGCAGGGTGGCGAAAAGCAGTGTGCAACGACGCATGATGATTATCCTTTTGTTGTTATGGGTTGAAACGTCACCAAGAACTGAAAATCTGCCGCACATGTTGAGTGCGTCGGGGCTTTATCCATCAAGCGTGAAGGCTTGCCTGAAACGCTCGAGCGCGACCTCGCTGTCACCGCTGGCCCAGCCTTCCAGGCCGACGACACCGCTGTATCCCATGCCGAACAAGGCCTTGGCAATCGCGGGGTAGTGGATCTCGCCGGTGCCGGGCTCCCTGCGCCCCGGGACGTCGGCCACTTGGATTTCGCCGATGGCGCTGCCGGCGCGCTGGATCAGTTCGATCAGGTTTCCTTCGCCGATCTGGGCATGATAGAGGTCCAGGTTCATCTTCAAGTGCGGGCTGCCCACGGCCTCGATCAGCGCCAGGGTATCGTCAGCGCGGGCGAAAGGCGTGCTCGGGTGGTCGACCTCGGTGTTGAGGTTTTCCAGCAGGAACACCCGGCCCGCGTCTTCCCCCAGGCGAGCGATTTTTTCCAGCGTCTTGCAGGCGCTCAACCACATGCGGCCGGTGGTCTGGGCCACGGGTTTGACCGGCAAGCCCTGATCACCCAGGCCGGTGCCGTGCAGGTTCAGGCTTGGGCAACCCAATTGAGCGGCGACGGCCAAGGATTCCTGGGCGCTGTCGAGCAACTGTCGGATATCGTCGGGGTCGGTCAGGTTGCCCGACAGGTAGCCGGTCATGGAGGTGAAGTCCGCGCCCGTCGCCACGAGGGCCTGGATGTCCTTGGTCGCCCAGTTCCATATCTCGACGCTGAAGCCCAGCGCGTGGATGCGTCTGACCCGTTCGGTAAAAGGCAGGTCGAGGAAGACCATCTCGGCGCTGATCGCCAGTTTGAATGGGATGAAACTCATGACAGCGCTCCTTGCACGCGCACCGTCTTGCCCTGTTGGAAGGACTCGATACAGGCGCGGGCAATGGCCAGTGCTGCCCGGGCATCTTCACCGCTGGCCAGCGGTTTTTCGCCGCTGCGCACACAACTGGCGAAGTGATTGAGTTCGGCCACGTAGGCATCACGCAGCAAGTCGGTGTCCATGCGCTGGGTGTCGGCCTGGACCCCATTGGCCAGGTACCGCAGCAAGTCGGAATCGTTGACGTTGCCCATGGTCAGCATGCCGGCGCTGCCGAACACTTCGCCGCGGACATCGTAGCCATACACGGCCTGGAAATTGGCCTCGGCCGTGGCGATGGCGCCATTGTCGAAGCGGATCGTGACCACCGCGGTGTCGAGAAAACCTTTGTCCTTGTAGGCGGGGGCGATCAGGGCATCGGCCATCACAAAGACCTCAACCGCCTCGGCGCCCGGGTTCAGGTAGCGCAGGGTGTCGAAATCATGGATCAGGGTTTCCAGGAAGATCACCCATTGCGGCGACGCGGCCGGGTTGTTCAGCGCCGGATCCCGGGTCAGTGAGCGTAGCAGTTGTGGCGTACCGATCCGGCCGGCCATCACATCCAGATGAGCGGTGCGAAAGCTTTTGGCAAAACGTCGGTTGAAGCCGACTTGTAGCGTCACTCGTGCATCGGCAGCGGCGGCGATGGCGCGGTCCGCTTCATCCAGGGTGATGGCCATCGGTTTTTCACAGAACACGCTTTTGCCGGCCCGGGCCGCACTGATCACCAGCTCGGCATGGCTGCGCGCCGGCGCGGCAATCAGCACGGCGTCGATGTCCGGGTCATCCAGCAACTGCTGTGGGGCGGTATAGATCTTCTGCACGTCCAGTTCTGCCGCCAGGCGTGCGGCTTGGCCGGGGGTAGGGTCGGCGATGGCGGCGAGGCACGCGCCAGGGATGTGCCGGGCGGCGGTCAGGCCGTGAAAACTGCCCATGCGGCCGGCACCGATGAGGCCCAGGCGGAGGGTCTTGGATGTGCTCATGAATATGACTCCCTTTATTGTTTTTACGACTCGGCGGCAAGAATGTCCTCGTCTGTTCATGCAGGGAGCAAGGGCTGTGCCAATAGTTAACTTATTGATATTTAATGGTTTTTATTTGAATCAATGTTCATGTCGATGACATGTCTATACTGACATGTCGAAAATATGAACATATGGCCGAACCATGGATCAGCAACCCATAGCGTTGAGCGACGAAGACCGCGATTACCTCACCACGCTTGGCCCAGCGTCGTTGAACGACGGGCCGGGCACGGCGCTGGAGGATGCCTGGCGAGCGTGCTGGCAAGGGCGGACCGAGCGCCCAGTCGGGATCCGCCGGGTGATCTGGGAATCCTGGTTGCGCAGCGTCAGTGCCGGCCTCGATCCGGAAGACGGCGCGTACCGTTTTGTCGCGCCCGCCGACCTGACCGCGACACTGGCTGCCAACCGGGAACTGATCGCTGCGGCGGCGCAAGTCATGCGCGGTTTGCTCGCCTATAACCCCAGGGGCCATATCAACCTGACCGATGCCGAAGGCACCACGTTGTACTTCTGCGGCCTGGACCTCACTCCCATTGGCAGTCGACTGCTGGAGTCGGTGCAGGGCACCAATTGCACCGGGTTGGCAATCGTCGAAGACCGCTTGGTGTATGTGTTGGCCGAGGAGAATTTCGGGCTTGGCCTGCGCCAGCGCCGCATGCATTGCGCCGCCGCGCCCATCCGCGATGCCCAGGGCCGGACCCTGGGCATGTTGACCTTGACGGCCGAGCCAGGCTGGTTTCACTTTCATACGCTGGGCACCGTCCAGGCCGCGGCCGAGGCTGTCTCCAGGCAGATGACTCTGCAGGCCTTGCTGGAAGAACAACAGACCGTGCTTGAGGTGCTCAACGAGGGCTTGGTGGTATTGGATGAGCGCGGCTGCATCAAGGCCCTCAACCATTACGCCCGACAGTTGTTTCGCGTCGGCCATGACCTGCTCGGGAGTCCGTTCCAGAGCCTGGGGCAGAGCGAATTGACCGATGCGGTCCTGCTCGGGGGCGGCGACGGGGTGCGTGACTTGGACTGCACCTTTGAACTGCACGATCGCAGCCATCTGGCTTGCCTGGTGTCGGTCTGTCCGCTGGCGCAAGGCGGGCGGATCGTTTCGTTGCGCGAGAACCGACGCATCCGGGAAATCACCCGGCGGATCATCGGCACCCAGGCCAGCTACACCTTTGAAACCATCCTGGGCCGCTCGCAGGCGATCCAGGATGCAATGCACTTGGCGCGGATTGCCAGTCGCAGTGATTCGACCACGCTGATCCTCGGCGAGAGTGGCACGGGCAAGGAGCTGTTCGCCCAGGCTATCCATAACGCCAGCGATCGTCGTGGCGGGCCTTTCGTGGCGGTCAATTGCGGCGCGATTCCGCGAGACCTGGTGCAAAGCGAGCTGTTCGGTCATGTCGAAGGCGCTTTCACCGGGTCGGCTCGCGGTGGGTCGGCCGGCAAGTTCGAACTGGCCGATGGTGGGACAATCTTCCTCGACGAAATCGGTGACATGTCCTTCGATGCGCAGGTCAGCCTGCTGCGTGTCTTGCAGGAAGGTGAGGTGACACGGGTGGGTGCGAAAAAATCGCTGCGGGTCAACGTGCGCATCATCGCTGCCACCCACCGCAACCTGAGCCAGGCGGTGGCCGAGGGGGCTTTTCGCGAGGACCTTTACTACCGGCTCAACGTGCTGAACCTGACGGTGCCGCCATTGCGGATGCGTCGCGAGGATGTGCCGTTGCTGGCGCGGCATTTTCTCGCCCGTTGTGCCCGGTCGCTGCGCAAGACGATGCAGGACGTTTCGCCAGCGGCGCTGGATTTGCTGGGCGCCTATCACTGGCCGGGCAATGTCCGTGAGCTGGAAAACGTCATTGAACGGGCGACGAACCTGGCAATGACCGAACTGATCCAGCCGAGTGACCTTGCGCTGGAAATCAGGCAGCGCGGGCGACCCTCGATCTGGGCAAATGTGCCAGAACCGCGGACGGCGCCGGACCTGGGCACCTATGAAATGAACGCGATCATTGCCGCCCTCAAGGAGACGCGCGGAAACATCCGCCTGGCTGCCCAACGGTTGAACGTGTCGCGCGGTGGCTTGTACAACAAGATGAATCGATTCGGACTCAAGATCGAAACGTTCCGTTCGGGGCTGGATTGACCGGTCATGACCGAGCGAATACCGATTTGAACGGACGGGAAACAGGTGGGGTCTACGCTGTTCAAGGGTCGTGACGGGAACCTATCTGATGCCTTCAATGAGTATTCAGCCTTTGCTCGAAGAATTGCTTCTGGCCCGCGGCCCCGGCGGGCAGGAAGATGAAGTCCGGGAAATATGTCTCAGGGAACTGGGCAAGCACTGTGATGAGGTCGTTGTCGACGAGGCCGGCAACATCCGGGGACTGATCAAGGCGTCGGATGAGTCTTCGCAAGCACAGCCCATCAGGGTCATGGCGCACCTCGATGAAATTGCCATGATCGTGAAGAAGACAAGGCCCGACGGTAACTTGGAAGTCGTGGCGCTGGGCGGTGCCCAGCCCATTTGTTTTGGCGTTTGTCCGGTCGACATACTCGGCGATAACCAATGCCTGCCCGGCGTACTGTCTTATGGTTCCATGCACAACACTGGTGGCTCCGCCCAAGGGCGGGATGTGCTGTCAGGGGCGGTGCAGTGGAGCGACGTCCATGTCATCACCCGCTGTTCCCAGGAGGAGCTGACCGCCGCCGGTATCCGGCCCGGCGTGCGCGTGGTGCTCAGTCGGCACTGGCGCCGGCCGTTCCAGGTGAAAGACACGGTCGCCGCCCACTTCCTTGATGACCGGGCGCCCTTGGCGGCAGTGATCACCACCGCGCAGCAGCTGAAAAACAAAAGGCACGCGCTCAAGCAAGACGTCTGGTTCGTCTGCACGACACTTGAGGAAGAGTCCAACGCCGGTGCGCTTTATGCCGCTGCCCGCGTGCCGGGTGACACCACCATCGCGGTCGAGGTAGGCCCGGTCCTGGAGGAGTACGGAACGGTGTTATCGGCAGACCCGATTATCAACACGGGGGATCAGAAGGGTTATTACACCCGCTCTGTCGTGGATGCCCTGGTCAAGGCTGCACAGCGCTCGGGCTATCACCCACAAGTTGCGCTCCTGGTCGATTTTGCCTCCGATGCGAGTGCGATCATGAGTGCGGGAGTGGCCGCGCGAGCGGGGTGCATCGCCATTCCAACGGAAAATACCCATGGCTTTGAAATGGTGCTTCATGAAGGCATCGTTGCGTGTGCGGCGACACTCACCGAATACCTGATCCATCCCATGGCGTGAAGACGCGCGCCTGGCCGGCCATGCCTACTTCGAACTGGCCGGTCGCAGCCTGCCGCGGCCCTTGCCGGACAGCCCCGAACCGGCCTGCTGACCCAGCGTCGGCTGCTTGGCGATCATTACCTCAACGGCGCTGCGTTGGCCGATGGACAAGGCACTGGTTTGGGCGGGTGAAGGTCCATGTTCGGCGGCGGAGGCAATGCTGTTCGCTTGAGGCTTGAGGCTTGAGGCTTGAGGCTTGAGGCTTGAGGCTTGAGTCATGAGTCATGAGTCATGAGTCATGAGCCTTAAGGTACGAGCCATTGTGGATGAGTCATTGTGGCGAGGGAGCTTGCTCCCGCTGGGCTGCGTAGCAGCCCCGATGCGGCCATCGAGGGTGCCAGATTACTCGGGCCAACTGGCGCGGGGGGGGCGCTTCGCACCCCAGCGGGAGCAAGCTCCCTCGCCACAGATGTATTCAGTAAGGGGGGGTGTCGACATCAAGGGTGGGGCTGGCGAATGACCACCAGGCTCGTCTCGTTGTAGACGTGGGACTATGATCACCTGAGCGGCAGAAAGAGTTCGGTTACGGCTTCGTTCTCGGCAACGTCCGGAAAGAACGTAATGCGCTGGCAATAGAGCGGGAAATCTCCCGGTTCCTCACCGCTGGCCGGCAGCCAATCCCTGTAGAGGTACAGCGCGGCAGGCTCAAGGTTATCGGCGCCACCTTCGACCCGCAGCACGGCACAACGCCCGGCAGGGATACTGCCGGCCTTGATCGCTTCGCCGTTTGGCGTGATGGGTTGGTCCGTCCCTGCGCATAGATCCAATCGATAGTGTTGCGGTGCAGTCGCGCGCGGGTCGGTGTGGAAGACATTGAACGTCGGGCTGATCGGCGGGACCAGGCCGACACTGCGTCGCCAGGTAATGAAGCGTTGGATCGTCGCACCGATCGTCGCGGGATCGCCTCGGTGTTCCATGATGGCGACGGGTGTCGCGAGAACACTCCGGATCCGTACATCGCTGGGTTGATAAGTCGTGGGCATGAAACGGTTCCTCGCGTTGTGCAGTGGCGTGAAAGTAATGCCCCAATGCTGCCAGTCGGGCGATTTGCGGAAATTCGAGGGTTGTTGGCCCACGCGCTGTCGAAAGGCACGGGCAAAGGCGTCAGGCGCACCGTAACCGGCACCCATGGCAATTTCGGTAATCGTCTCATGTTCGCGAAACGCCAGTTTGTAGGAGGCGCGTTTCATTCGAGCGAGTTGGACATAGCGGTGCAAGGGCAGGTTGAACGTCGCCATGAACTGCCGGTGGAAATGGTATTTCGAAAAAACCGCGACGCCGCTCAATGTATCCAGGTCCAAGCAGTCATCCAGATGCCGGTCGATGTAATCGAGTACCTTCTGCATCCGGGATTGGTAGCGCTTTTGTGTGTCGGTCATGGTCTTTTCCTATAGAGGACACCAGCATGAGGCCAGCCAGCCCGATGCGCTCGACCGATCTTGCTATCTTGAATTTGCAACCGCCTGCCGCGCTTCGGTACCCACGACCAGCCAGATGCCGACCCCGGACACGGCCATCCCCACCGCCATCTGCCAGGAAAGTGGTTCGTTGAACATCGCCCAGGCCCAGAGCATGGTAATGGGCGGGCTGAGGTACAGGACGCTGGCGACGCGGGTGGCGGTCGTGCGGCGCAGGCACAGCCAGTAGAGCCCGTAGCCGCCCATTGTCGAAATGCCCGCTGTCCACAAGACGCTCAGTGCAAAGCCGGTGCTGGGTAGCGGGGCCAGGCTGCCATGGACGCCTTCCACCAGGGCGAAGGCCAGGCCCGACACGCAACACTGCAGCCATAGGTTGGGCAGCAGGCCCAGCGATTGTTCGGCGGGCAGGTATTTCTGCCACAGGGTCGCGACGGCGAGCGAGAGCATGCCAAGCAGCGGCAGGCCATAGGCCCACAAGGGTGCGTTGCCCCACGCCAATGCGCCCTGGGTCACCAGCATGACGCCGACCAGGCCGATCAATAGCCCCGCCCAGACCTGCCAGGCCAGCCGTTGCCGGAGTACGCCGGCGGCCAGCAGCGCCAGGCCCAGCGGCAGCAGGTCGGCGACCAGCGCGGCCAGGCCCGCCGGTACACCCAGGGCAATGCCTTGGGTGATACCGCCCAGGTAGCCCGCCATCGCCAAGAGGCCGATGCCGGCGTTTTTCAACAGCGCGACGGGCGAGGTTCGGCGTAGTTGCCCGGCGACGAAGGGCAGCAGGACGAGCGTGACCACGACGCACCGCCAGAACACCACCAGCAATGCCGGCGCGTAGTCGATGGAAAAGCGCGCGCCAATAAAGCCGGAGCTCCACGACACCAGCAAAGCCGCTTCGAGCAAGGGCAGTGGGATCAGCCAATGCCAGGCGGGCCGGGACCGGGACGTGCAGGTCAACGCTTTATTCGGGTTCATGGCCACAGGCTACGGAACCCGGCTAATCTAATAAATCAAAATGAATTGCATCAGTCATTTACGAAGATTGAATCATGACGGCCATACTTGATATCGATTTGATACGTACTTTTCATGCGGTGGCGCGGATCGGGAAATTCAGTGGGGCGGCGGAACAACTGCACAAAAGCCCGGCGGCGGTCAGCGTGCATATCCAGCGGTTGGAAGCAGTGGCGGGCGGGCGGTTGCTCAACCGGGACAATCAATCGGTATCCCTTACCGCGTTGGGCAAGCGTTTGCTCGTGGCGACGACGGAGCTGCTCAATACCCACGACCGGGTGCTGGCCGACCTGCACGGCACCCGCCTGGCGGGACGTATCACCCTGGGGGTGCCGGATGAATATGCCGACCATGTCATCCGCGACATCCTCCCGACCTTCGCCACCGCGTGGCCCAATGTTGTGCTGGAACTCAAGACCGCGCCAAGTTACGCGCTGCGTGACCAGGTGCAGCGCGGCAAGCTTCAGGCAGCGGTGGTTACCCAGCCGAAGGGCCAAGCGGACACAGAAACGCAAGTGCTGGTGTCCACCACGCCGGTCTGGGTCGGGCCAATCCACGGGACGGTGGCCTCGCTGGAGCCGTTGCCGCTGGCGGTGCATGCGGCGCAATGCCCTTATCGGCAAGCGATGATCGAAGCCCTCAGGCAAAGCGGGCGCAGGACGCGCATTGTCCTGGAAAGCCCCTCCAACCAGGCCGTCAAGGCCTGCGTGGAGGCCGGATTGGCGATCAGCCTGATCGACCGTGGGCGGGTGACGGATGCGATGCGGATCCTTGAAGGCCTGCCGGTGATCGAGGAGCATGAGGTGGTGTTTATGCGATCGCAGGCGGCACAGGGTGATGAGGCCGTGGGCCTGCTTGCTCGTGCCATGCAACAGTGTTTCCGGCTGTAGAACCGGTCTGGGGACTGCTGCGCAGTCCAGCGGGAGCAAGCTCCCTCGCCACGGGGTTGCGCCCGTACTCAAAAGTGAAGTCGTACGCTGCTTTTGTGGCGAGGGAGCTTGCTCCCGCTGGGTTGCGCAGCAACCCCAATGACCGGCTCAAGCCGACAGCGGCGGGGTCCGAGGCGGGACCAGGCGCTTGGAGCCGATCGACTCGAACGCCGATGCCAGTCGCAACAGTTTCGAATCATCATAGGCGCGCCCGGCAAATGTCAGCCCGACGGGCATGCCGATGTCCGCCATGACGCCCATCGGCACGGTGACCGTGGGCACGCCCAGGTGACGAATGGCGAGGTTGCCGTTGGCGACCCAGACCCCGTTGCTCCAGGCGATATCGGCAGAGGCCGGATTGATATCCGCGTCCGCCGGCCCGACGTCGGCGACGGTCGGGAAGATCACCGCGTCCAGGCCCAGCCGTTCCATCCAGTCTTCCAGGTCGATCCGGCGTGTTTCTTCGAGCCCCCGCAACCCGTCGGGCAATGTCGGGATCTGGTCCCAAGGCGTGATGCCGCGTTGGGCCATCTTCACGTACTCATCCATGCCGGCGGCCAGGTCGTCCTCGCGGTTGGGCAGGGTGCCCGGGTCGTGGGGGAAGATCTTCGGTCCATCGACGTCGGCCAGGCGATTCAACTGCGGATCACCGTTGGCCCGCAGGAAATCATCGAATGCCCAGGCCGACAGGTCCCACAATTCATGGTGCAGGAATTCCTTGGAAACCAGGCCACGGGTGAACACCGTCGGCGTGCCGGGACGATCGCCCTCGCAATTGGACACCAGTGGGAAATCCACCTCGACCACTTCGGCGCCACAGGCCTCCAGGGCCTTGCGGGCTTGCTCCCAAAGGTCGATCACCGAGGCGCGAGTGATGATGCGCTGCCCCGTCGGGCCGCCGATGCCGGGGGCCTCGGCCGTGCCGGCTTCAGGGTCGGCATTGATGTACATCCGTGGCACGCCGAACCGAACGCCGGCCAGCGCTCCGGGTTTGCTGGCAAGGCTCGGATACGAAGCGGGACGAACCGAATCGACGCTCGGAATCGGCACCCAGGGCTGCAGGCGCCACAGGTCGCCACGGGTGTCCGGGTCCTCGGCCACCACCACGTCCAGCACTTCGAGCAGGTCGGCCATGGTCCTGGCGAAGGGCACCACGACGTCCATGGTCGGCGTCAACGGCCAGTTGCCCCGCACCGAAATCACCCCACGGGACGGCGTGTAGGCGCACAGGCCGTTGTTCGACGCCGGGCCGCGCCCGCTCGACCAGGTTTCTTCAGCCAGGCCGAATGCCGCGAAACTGGCGGCGGTCGCCGTGCCCGCACCGTTCGAGGAGCCGGAGGCAAAGGGGGCAGTGAGGTAGTCGCCGTTGTATGGGCTTTCCGCCCGGCCATACACCCCGCGCTGCATCCCGCCGTTGGCCATGGGCGGCATGTTGGTCTTGCCCAGGCAGATGGCCCCGGCGGCGCGCAGCCGTTCGATGGTGAACGCATCGCGATAGGCCACCAGGTCCTTGAACGCCGGGCTGCCGGACGCGGCGGTGAGGCCCTTGACTAGATAACTGTCCTTGGCCGTATAGGGAATGCCGTCGAGTGGACCGAGGGTCTGGCCGTTGGCCCGGCGGGCATCGGAGGCCTGCGCTTCCTTCAGCGCATCCGGGTTGCGCACCACCACCGCGTTGAGGGCGGTGGGCGTGTCGGGGCCGTCGTAGGCATCGATCCTGGCGAGGTAGGCCTGGACAAGCGCTACCGCCGTGGTCTGGCCCGATTCCAGCGCGGCGCGCAGTTGGGCAATGGAAACTTCGGTGATGTCGATCATGCAGTTACCGCCGCGGCAGAAGGATGACGGGGTGTGCGGTCCATTGACGTTGGGGCCTGGCACTTCAGGTCATCTCAAGGTGGATATTTATCGGGTTTTGACTACTGTACTACGGAAGATCGAACAAGGGCAGCCCAGGTTTGACGGGATTTTTCTCGGGCGTGCCAAAATTTCTCCTCCGTCAGACCTCGTTAAGAAACGGCTTCGGCAGGCGTAATGACTCGCGATTCCCAAGTCGCTGGCGCCGACGATGCGGTCACGCCCGCCGATTGGCGTGACGACGCAGGCAGTTTGGATCACTCAGCCGTTGCTGGACACCCCGTGCCGGGTATCCTGACAGGGTGACTGTGCGGACGACGTGTCTGTTTTTGCAAGGAGACCCGACTATGAATCCCCTGTCTTTTGCATCGCCTCCTTATGCCGATCGAGCCGCGGCCGGCCAGCGCTTGATAGAACCCTTGACCCAGTATCGTGGGCGGAGCAATGCGATCGTCCTGGCGTTGCCCCGGGGTGGCGTGCCCGTCGCCTGGGAGGTGGCCGACGCCCTGGGGCTGCCCCTCGACCTGATACTGGTGCGCAAGCTCGGTGTTCCGTCTCATCCGGAAGTGGCGATGGGCGCGATTGCCAGCGGCGCCATCCAGATTCGCAACGACGATGCGTTGCGTGCCCATCACGTCGACCAGGCTGCCTTCGATGCGGTGCTCCAGCGGGAAAGGCAGGAACTGGCGCGCCGTGAAGCGCTTTATCGCGGCAGCCGCCCACCTGTCGACCTGAAACAGCAGGTGGTCCTGCTTGTGGATGATGGCCTGGCCACCGGTGCGTCAATGATGGCGGCGGTCCATGCGGTACGCCTGCAAAACCCTCTTGCCATCGTGGTTGCCGTTCCAGTGGCGCCGGTCGAAACCGCCGAAGCCTTGCGCAGTGAGGTCGATGAGTTTGTGTGTCCGTTGATGCCCGAGTGGATGCGCTCGGTCGGCGATTGGTACGAAGACTTCAGCCAGACCCCGGACGAAACAGTGGTCGCGCTACTGGACAGGGCCTGGAGCAGGCCTCGTTCATAACCGCTGCGCGAGCCTGTCGATTTATGCCATGGCTGACGTACGGCACAGGCGCCGTTGTCCTTGAAGAGTTTCCTGAACTCGCGCGCTCAATAGCGATCTAGAGTCCATTGAGACCCTGAGCGTTGCAGCCAGGGGGTTTGAGGATGACTGATGTCGAACATTGAAGAGCTCCCCTTGGAAGCCTGTACGCCAAGCGAATACGAAAGCCTGATCGCTATGGGGACGAATGCGCTGGATGCCATTCCCGGTGCGGTGTACCTCTGCGATCGCCAGGGGTGGCTCGTGCGGTATAACAGCGAGGCGGCCGAGCTGTGGGGAAGGGCGCCGACGCTTGGAGAGAACGGCGACCGCTTCTGCGGCGCCCATCGATTGTTCCTGGCCGACGGAACGCCGCTGGCATTCGAGCACAGTCCGACGGCCTCGGCGCTCGATACCGGCATTGCGCCGCGCAATCAGGAAGTGATCATCCAACGTCCGGATGGCTCGCGGTTCGTGGCGCTTATGAACATCCGCGCCCTCAGGGATCGGCGGGGCGTCATTCAAGGGGTGATCAATTGCTTCCAGGACGTTTCGGCGCACCACGCCATGGCCGAAGAGCTTCGGCGCAAAAGTGCCGACCTGGAAGACTTTTTTGAAAACAGCGCGGTGGGCCTGCATATCGTCAGTGGCGATGGCACCATCCTGCGCGCCAACAAGGCGGAGCTGGCGCTGCTGGGTTATTCGGCGCAAGAATACATCGGTCGCCACATCACCGAATTTCATGTCGACGAGCCGGTTATTGGCGACATTCTCACCAAGCTGGGCAGTGGCGATCGCCTGGAGAGCTATCCGGCGCGCCTGAGGGCCAAGGACGGCTCGATCAAGCATGTCACGATCACCTCGAACGGCCGGTTCGAGAACGGAAAACTCTTCAATACCCGCTGCTTCACCATCGACAGGAGCAGCGTCCATGCGGCCGAGGCGGCGCGCCAGGACAGCGATGACCGGCTTTCGGCGACCTACGAAGCGGCGACCATCGGCATTGCCGAGGCCGGCATCGACGGCCGCTTGCTCCGGGTGAACGATGCCCTGTGCAACATGCTGGGCCGCTCGCGGGAAGAGCTCCTGGCGATGACCTTCCTGGATTACACCCACCCCGACTGCATTGCGCAGGATGCCGGGTTGTACGCCCGCCAAGTGGCCGGTGAATTGGATAATTACGTGCTGCGCAAGCGCGCGGTGAAGCCCGATGGCGAGGTGGTTTACCTCGACATCCACAGCTCATCGGTGAGGGACGCCAACGGTACGTTTCGGTATGGCGTGCGGGTGCTGCAGGACGTCACGCTGGCGCGGCGCATGGAAAACCAGGTCCGCGAAAGCGAACGGCACATGCGCAATCTCCTTGAAGCGTTGCCGGCCGCGGTGTACACCACCGACGCCGAGGGGCGGATCACGTTCTTCAACCGCGCCGCTATCGAGTTGTCGGGGCGCACGCCGCAGTTGGGTGAGATGTGGTGTGTGACCTGGAAACTGTTCAATACCGACGGAACCGCGCTGCCCCACGATCAATGCCCGATGGCGGTGGCGCTGAAGGAAAATCGGCCGATACGCGGCGTCGAGGCGATTGCGGAGCGGCCCGATGGCAGCCGTGTACCGTTCACGCCGTTTCCCACGCCTTTGCATGACGCCGATGGAAACCTGGTGGGCGCCATCAACATGCTGGTGGACATTTCCGAGCGAAAGCAGGCGGAAAACCGGCAGAAGACATTGATCGATGAGCTCAATCACCGGGTCAAGAACACCCTGGCCACGGTGCAATCCCTGGCGGCCCAGACCGCGCGCAATGCCGAGGATGCGAAGGACGGCTACCGGCGTTTCGAGGCAAGGCTGTTGGCCTTGTCGCGAGCACACGATCTCTTGACCAAACGGCATTGGGGCCAGACGCCGCTCGACACCCTGGCCCATGAAGTGCTGATGCCGGTCTTCGGGCATGAGCCTGGCCGTGTGGCGATCGAGGGGGCTGCCGTGGACGTCGGCACCCGCGTGGCGCTCAACCTGACGATGACCCTCAATGAACTGGCGATCAACGCGCTTAAATATGGGGCCATGTCGGTCGAGACGGGCACGCTCGCCGTCACCTGGCAGCTGCAAGCCCAAGGGGACGGAACGCTGTTGACCCTTGACTGGCAAGAGCGAGGAGGGCCAGCGGTCGCCCCGCCGGAGCGGGAAGGGCTGGGTTCGCGCCTGATGAAGCGTTGCATCGAGCGCGACTTGGGTGGCACCTTTGAGCTCACCTTTGCTTCACAGGGCGTTTGCTGTCGCTTTTCGTTCCTGATTGGGGTGGCTGGGGCATGACCCCATTGGCTGGAAACAGGGTGCTGGTCGTCGAGGACGAAGGCGCCATTGCCCTATTGATCGAAGAGATGCTGGAGGAATTCGGATGCGAGGTCGTGGCGTCGGTCGCCCGGCTCGCTAAGGCCTGTGAAATCGCTCGCGCGGTGCAAGTTGACCTGGCGATCCTGGACGTCAACCTGGCTGGCGAGCGCGTGTTCCCGGTGGCCGAGATTCTTCGTGGTCGCCACATTCCCTTTCTGTTCAGCACCGGATACGGCGCGAGCGGGCTGCCGGCCGAATACGCCGGGTGCCCGGTGCTGCACAAACCGTTTTCGCAAAGCGAGTTGCAGCAGAAAATGGCCGTAACGCTGAAGCAAGCCCGCGAAAGTGGCCTGGCATCCAGCATCGATGTTGACTGACCCACCGCAATCGCGAGCAGGCTCGCTCCCACAATGGATTTAGGGTGTGCCCACGATCTGAATCAAACCAGAACTCCCCTGTGGGAGCGGGCTTGCTCGCGAAAGCGGTAGTTCAGCCAACCACGATATCGACAAGTACGCCACCTTCGCGAGCAAGCCCGCTCCCACAGAGATTTGGGCCAGACACGACCTTTACGAATCGCTCGAAAAACTGTGGGAGCGAGCCTGCTCGCGATGACGTTGGCACAGGCAATTCATCGCTGACTGACCCACCGCCATCGCCAGCAAGCCCAGCCCTCGGCTTTCAAGCAGACCTCTACGAGACGTCGCCGCTGGACTGTGCTAAATCTCTTACCGGCAACCCACCGCCTTAACCCCATTCAAGGAGTGAACATGAGTCTCCACGGCCATTACGATCCAAAGAACATCTTTGCGCTGATCCTTCGCGGCGATGCGCCGTGCTACAAGATTTACGAAGACGCTGATGTGCTGGCCTTCCTGGATCTCTTTCCGCAATCGCGCGGCCATGTCCTGGTCATCCCCAAGAATTCCCAAGCGCGCAACATCCTCGAAGTCGAGCCCACAGTCCTCGGCGCAATGATGTCGGCCGTGCAGCGCCTGACGCGGATCATCGTGGACGAGCTGCAGCCGGACGGCGTCCAGATCGCCCAGTTCAACGGCGCGGTGGCCGGGCAGACGGTCTACCACATTCACATGCACATCATCCCTCGCTGGGAAGGTGAGGAAGCGGGTGCGCATGGCCGGGGCAAGGCCGATCCCGAGGAACTGGAAAAACTCCAGGCTCGCTTGGTTGCGCGGATCCGCTCAGAGGCCTGACAGCGGGCAAAACCACTTCGCACGCGCTGCCGAGTTGGAGGATTGATCTAGGGGCTGCGCAGCGCTAATCGGTGGCAGTTCGGGCAGGCGTGCGGCGGTACATCCAGCATCGATGCACGCAGGCCCACCGCTTTCGCGAGCAGGCTCGCTCCCACAGGGGATGTCGGGTTGATGGGGGGAATTCCCGCTGTCCCGGGACCCAGTGTGGGAGCGAGCCTGCTCGCGATGGGGGCAATACATTCAACAACAATGCACACAGACCCACCGCTTTCGCGAACAAGGTTGTGCACCCCAGCACAAACCCCACCAACAATTCGCCACTCAATCCCTTGCCAACCGCTACCATTGCACGCTGACCTCCCGACACCCCCGGACTCCACCTCCATGAAATTGCGCCTGCTGACCGCTGCCTTGTTTTTCACTTGTACCCTGGTTCACGCCGCTGAATCGAAACCCGTTCCCAAAGCCCTGGAAGAACAGATCGGCCGCCTGGTCGCGCTGATCAAGGACAGCTACGCCACCGGCTATCCCGAAGCGACGCTGGTGCAGACCCTGGACACCGGCGAGGACAGCCAGGTCACTCTTGCGGTTTTCACCATCGAGGGTTTCGGCATGGGCAACAACTACAGCCAATACCTGGCCGCCTTCACGCCCGAAGAGAACGAAGAGGGCGTGCCGCACTACAGCCTGTTGGACGTGATGCGCATCGGTGGCGACAGCTGGCGGGCCATCGACAACCTCGATGCCAAGTTGGTCAGCGACCCGACGGGTGAACAGACCCTGATCGACATTCCCGTGATGGAGAATACCGACGAGGATGCGCCGAATTTCCCAAGCCGAGCCGCCGTGATTCACCTGTCCCTGGACGGGTCACAGGCCGTGCGATTGGTTGAGATCAAGTAAAGCGGTACGCCGGATCGGATTTTTATGCGATAGCGATAGGCGTTGTGATCTCTCTGGAAAGAGCGTTAGCGCTGGACAAACGTTGCAACCTGTTTCGGTGGTGGAACGGTTAAACGAGTTTGTAGGAAGCGACGGAGCGAATATTGCCCATTGACTTGCAGGACATTTCCTAGAAAATTCCAGTCCCTTGCGCCTGCTGATTTTGGTGCCTAGTCTCTGTCCACCGCTGCCAATTCAGCGGTCGGGTTTAGTCGCTCGGTATCTCGTTAGGCGCAAGGTCTCCTTGAAGTCAGGCTACGTTTTTCTCGCTGATTTTATGGTGGCTGTGCGCAGGGCACTTTCGGGTGCGCCGGTTTCCTAACGTCCCGGTCGACTAACCTGCGCACAGCCGCCACCCCACTTCGTTTAGTCGCGAACAGTGGCGGACCCGACTGACGTTAGGAGGTCCATATGGACAAACTCATCCCAGACCCACCCGTTCCACCGCTGCACCTGGACATCGCGGCCGACGCCAACGCCGAACGTGTCATCGATTCCTATCTGAACCCCAAACCCGCCCAGCCTGACAAGAAGCCACCTCCGGACCAGTTATTCACCGTCGTGGAGGGCGTCGATGTTGAAAGCCTGTTGGCTAACCTCAGCGAAACGTTAGCCTCCGCCAATGCCATGGCCAACGATTTGGCGTTTGACCTGAAGGATTCTCGACGGCATGTTGCACTAGGGCTGCAACAGTTGATTGAACTAGGTCAGCTATTGGCAAACCGGGCACTGGATGTCATCGACCCTAGGTAAGCGTCCGGTGGAATAGACTCCATTTTTAGCAAGATGGATCGGGTCGGAAGCGAAGGGCTGCTTCCGACCCGAAGCGGTCGTAACGCAGCTCCAAATCAGGGCTTGAATGGGTCGATCCAGCCAGGCCGAAGTCCAGCCTCATATTCTTTGCGTACGTAGGCGAGCGACTCTGCGCATCCCATTTCCGCCTCGATAGCGCCTATGCATCCCCAGCAATCTTCGCCGCAATTGCCTGATAGCGGATCTGCTGGATTGTCCAGTAAGCGTCTGCAGATCGTGCAGTATTCCGGCTTATTGCTGTTCGTCATAATCCCACTTTCCAAACGTACGGTCTTGGCCGACAGCTGCCGTGGCCTAACCTTCGCGAGGATTAAGTTCGAATAAGCCAAAGCAATCCAGCAATGGCGCGATTCGCTCGACCATCACGACCTCCGAAGGCAGAACCCTAAGGGCTAGTCGGTCCTGCCTGCTTTCTCGGCATGCGCAAGGCTGGCCGAGGAGCGGTTGATTGACATCAGCGATCATTAACCCCGTCCGGTCAGATTACGGGCCACCTACGAGCCACGGATTGGGTTCGTCAAAGCGAGCCGGTGTCGGCATTTTTCCAGCGAAGAAACCCTCAAACACCATGTGGAATCTCTCGCGGAAATCGTAGATCTGCTTTCTTTTCAGGTTTCGGATCTTGAAGCGATCCTTCCGATCAAAGTGGCATCCGAATAGCAGAGAACTGTAGCTGAATATCTCGAACACCCTATGTGAGAGTGCCTGACTGAAGCTTGTCTCTGTTGCGATTTGATAGAGTGCCCACTCCAGCAGCCAGTATTCTTCACGATCCCAGAGTCCCGCTTCGTGTAATCGTCCGATGAACGAGGCGTCTTCGTATGCTTCGCCCCCAACGAAATTTCTTGCGATCAGAGCGTGCGGATCCATGTTAAGTATTTTCCATATCGGATAAGGTCGACAGCGTACCGAGGTGCCCGCTCTCGGACAATCTTCAGCACAGCTTCCGCGCCCTACATAGCGGAGCGGTTGGCTAGCCTGTCACCCATGGAGCCCAGGAAATGCAGGTTTTTGAAATTTTACCGCTTGAGGCTATTGGTCCTGTTCGTCTTGGCGCAGCACGCGCTACAGCGAGGCAAAAGATGGCTGCCATCGGATTCCCGCTCGAGCATTCCCATGACCGCGTCGATTATTTTTGCGAGTCCTGCGTGCAGGTTTCCCACGGGCCGAACGATGAAGTCAGCTTCATTGGTGTCTGCGGAAACCCGAACGTCACGTTCATGTTCAAGGGAGTCGATGTCTTTGCGCACTCTGCCACACATGTGTTTTCAGTGATGGCTGCTTCGGACAATTCCGGCCAGCACGAATTCTCATCCTATGAATACCTGTTTCCAAACCAAATCCTGACGCTATGGGATGCGGATGAGCAATATGACCGCCAAGGAGGAGAAAGCCGTGAAGTCTGGGGTCAAGTCGGCATCGGAACCAGCGCTTACATGGCGGCCATTCGCGCCATCAAGACAGGCATGTGAATGGATCCCGATTGAATGAGAGATGGTTTACAGGGCCATCTTCGAGCAAAACGCGACCCGTTGGGAACGACAGCTTTCGGCCAAAAGCAGCCCGTCAGGATCATGGCAAGCACTGCTGAACAGTTAAGGCGTCGGGGCTCACTGTCCGACTTATTCAGGGAAAATCTTTCCCGCCGTTCGGGTACCGACACCTGCAGATGCGGCCCACAGCCATGCGGCAGCCGTTTAGAACACCATACTTTTCGATGGCTTGTATCGCATAGTTTGAACAGGAAGGCTCAAATCGGCAGGCATCTCGCAATCGAGAGGGAGCAACTCGCTGATAGCAGCGAATTGCTGAGACGGCGCAAAGCTTGATCATCGGGGCTTGCGCAAAGAAATCACGTAATAGTGGTTCAGCACGTTTTTCTTCCCCATTAACGCGTCGAAGCATCCCGGTTTGACTGAAACGCCAATCGTGTCAATCCGATAGAACTCCCACCCATCCTCAGCATGAGTGTTGACCACATTTTGTAGATAAACAGCGGCCTCGTTACCCCGGTGCTCCTTCGCACGAACTTCAATGTTTGGCGGCACTTGAACCATTTTGTAGATGTACATCCGTGATCACCTTATGAATGCTCGTATTCCCCTGAATACAAAGCGCATTCGCTTTATATCTGGTTCCGAGCCGGATGAACAACCCGAATCGCACGCTCCCAGATCGGCCAGAAAAGCAAGCTCTCACCAGGGCGCCTTCCGGCCATCGGCTGCCAATCGTGGAAGGCAGCTTGCGGTCGTAACAGCCCTATTCGATCCGTGGTTGACCTGCTAGCAGTTGCTGACTTGGCCAAGGTCAATGGCGACCTTGGCCGGGTAGCCGGACTACTGAAACTTTGGCTCGCGGAGAAGCGCGGACAAGGCGCAAGTCCAATGGATGTGGAAGCGATGATGAATGACTTTCGTAAATTGCAGAGCGAGGTGCTTTCCATCATGTCACGCGTCGTAAGATGACTGCTGAACGTGTCGTCTGACACAAAGCAAAGTTCATCTTCGCACAGTCATGCCGTATCGATGCGGCCAATCGAGCGCCTGATGTTAGATTGATAGGTGGCTAGCCAACGCATCGAAGGCTCGTTCTGCAGCATGTTGCATGCATCGACGGAAGCATTGGTTGGCAGCACGCCCTATGTCGAGGCACGCAGTGCTGCGACCTCGATTCATCGGCGATGGAACTGATGAGGCGGGTGACGGCTGTGGTTAAGGTGAGTCGTGAGGCTTTCAGGGCAAGATTTGTGGTGGTTGAAGCCCCAGCACGGGAGGCGCGCACGAATGGTTGCCTTGTACCGCTTGGTGATGGAGGTCGAGAAGCAAATCATGTGATTTGGTATAGACTGGATTGCACGATCCAAAATGCGAATCGGTAAGCATTGTCGAGGCTTAAATGAAAAAACAACATAGGAAAGATCGAGGCCACGATGAAGTTATGGCGGAGGCGTTTGACTCTGATCCAGAATACGCTATCAAACTTGCTGAGGACGTTTTGCGTGATGGCGAACAAGGAGAGATTGAAATTCTGCGTCGGCAGACTCCAATAATTCCAGAAAAATATCAAGAGCAATGATTCTAGTATCGCTTTATCAATAGTTTATTCAAGGGGGAAACATGGCAGTTTCTGTGCACCATAGGGGTCGCAACGCATATCATTTCACATCGATACAGAATCTCGAATCAATAATTGATCACGGTATTTTTTCGACCAATCAGAAAATTGCTCGCGGCATTCTGCACGTTAACGTCGCTGAGGAAGGAATACAGAGGCGTCGGGCTGTTATGCAAGTACCTGGAGCCAACGGGCGGTGTGTTCATGATTATGTACCGTTCTATTTCGCAAAGAAAACGCCTATGCAGCAGGCGGTGCTCTATAAGAAGAACGTAGATCAGCAGTTCATCATTTACCTTTCCGTTTCGGTTTTGCTGATGGAGACACGAGCTGGGGCCTATTACACAAGCGCGTCTGCAAATACGGACGTTCCCCCAGCTTTCTTTTCTGGAAATCATCAGTCTGATCAGCTCGACCAACTAGATTGGCAAACTATCGATAACGGTCGGTGGGGATATGACGACGATGCTCAGAAGCACCGCAAAATGGCGGAGCTTTTGTTACCAGATCATGTCCCATTGTCTGAAATTAATCAGATAGTTACATTTAATCGCAGCGTATCTGACTGCGTTAGGCAAATTTTTCAGAACAAAGGGGTTGTTCCGCCGAGCATTGTTGAGGCGGGAGGGGAGCATTATTATCTAGAGCCTGGTAATTGGAATGCTTCTTTGGTTACAGGGCCTTTTTTCCTCAAGCGTTTTGTAGATGAGGCTGTTTCTCATGTGGCCTCATTTCAGCGTCAGGTGATGCCGAAATTCCAGACCTTAAGTGATGCCTTGCGTGCTATTCGCGCTAACTTCGCGGCCATCAGAGAGCTAGAAGATATCGATGGTCTCGGCGCGAACTACGGGCCACATCGCGAAGATGTTGGCGCTCATTCTCGACGTGTTGCGGGTCTGGTGCTGAACTCACCCGAATATATTCAGTTGGACCCTATCCATCGTGAAGTCTTGGAGCTTGCAGCTTATCTCCACGATATAGGCAAAGGGCCCAAAACACGCTGGCCCAATAGCTTTATGAATAAAGCTGATGGTGAACATCCCAAAAAATCCCTGCCTATGTTGAAAAGAATTTTGACTGAGGATTTGCCTATTCTGCCACCAGATATAGTCCGAAAAATTATAATGCTGGTGACTTATGATGACCTACTGGGTGAGATCGTTGCTAAAGGTCGGGACAAAAGTCAGTTGTTCGATATAATTACTTGTTCTGAAGATATCACTATGTTGGTGGCTTTGAGTAAGGCTGATATTGGTGCGTTAAGTCAAATTTGGTTGATACAGGTCTCTGCTGGAATCGATGCCCTCAGAGTTGAGGCTCTTAAAAAATTGCAAGGTAATATTTAATGATAAAGTTTGTTTCCGGAGATTTTTTTGATTTTGATGCGGATATCATGATCAATACAGTTAACTGTGTTGGTGTGATGGGGGCAGGTGTGGCGCTCGCATTTAAGAAAAGATTTCCTGAAATGTTTGATGACTATGCTGAGAAGTGTCGTTCGGGCATTATTCGCCCCGGCCTGCCTTCCGTTTGGTTGCAAAAGGATATGATCTCGAAAGACATCGAGATCATAAATTTTCCGACTAAAAATCATTGGAAGAATCCATCTGAGTATCATTATATTGATGATGGGTTGGAATGGCTTTCTAAGTATCTTGAAGATAAGAGTGGAAAAGTAGTAACTCTTCCGGCCCTAGGCTGTGGTCATGGTGGTTTGGACTGGGACAGGGTCCGATCCATGATTGCTGAGAAGCTAAAAAACTCTCCTGCGCATATATATGTTTTTGAGCCTTTCGATTCAGTGAAAGCGGGAAATGTCAAAGCTTCGGAGCCAGACTATGAGCAACTGCTTGGTTCGGTTGGGGCTGGGGTTGTTAAATATGCGTCGGACGCATACCCGGAAAAGTTGCGCATCTACACCAAGAAGGATGTGTATTACTATCCAAAACAGCAAAACAAATTTAGATACGATTTTTCAGTTGTGTGCAGCAGCAAGCCTGACTTAAGCGAGATAAATGCTATACGAAAGTTTGTTGATTTCTGCGTTCTCGAGAAGTGCAGTATTTTGTTGGGGGGGACAGCCTTTGAAAAAAAACTCGCGCTTGAACTTTCGACCCAAGGTCTAATTTGCGGCTGTGTTCTCCCATCCGGAATCTACGAGTCCATAAAAAAAGTATCGTCATCAACGCGAAAAGAAAAGCCTAATCTTCTCTCGATAGGTAATCCAGTAGTTGCCTTCGATAAGAAAGAATTTATGCCTTCTGTTTTTGCGAGGATGTATCTTTCTGAGAAGGTGGTGTTTTTCGCTAGCAAGCTTGCTTGGTTGGAAAAATATAAGAGTCAACTCAAACGGATATCTGTAGATGCGTATTACTGCGTTTCTGAAATCAGCTCACCAGAGGATATAAAGGCGGTATTAGACATTCGGGCAAAAGGATTTGACTTGGATATGCCCCTAACAAGCGTTTTCGCGGATGATATTCACAACTCTGATGCGGCTAAGGGGGGAGGGGCGAACTCTGCTTGATCTCAGCTTAGCCAAAGTCGAACATGGTTTCGGTCATGGTGCTTTATGGTCTCGCATCCATAAGGTTTTGATTTTTATCGGTTTTCTATAGATTAAAATAATTGAGTGAGAGTAAGATTTTTTCTTAATGTTTTGATTTTTAAAGATAAAATCTGATTCTAGGCTGATGTGCTCTGCATTGTTAATGGTCTTTCGCATGGCTCGAAAAAGCTAAGTCATAAGATGTATCTCGGTACCATGCTTGGTGGAGCGTTCTAGGCATGGTATTGGAGCAAGCTAAGTTCCAGGCAGGAGTTTGTGCCGGAGTTAGTGGCCGACTACTGCCTTTGGTATCCGGCAGCTAACGGCCATAAACGGACGTTCGCAAGCGGCCACATCCGACCAATTGCGGTCACTTACCGCCACTATCGTATGCAGTCCGCTATCGACATAAAAACGAACTACGGGTATATGCTCTCCAGCTACTTTTTTTAAAAAATGAATACGCTCATACGCCTACGATATCTGATTGCAAAACTCTATACTCCGACACGATTTAAGGAGGTGGAGGCGAGGACTGGCGAAAGCCATTAATACTGGGACCGCCTGCCTGTTTAATTTTGTCGTTAGCATACACAATGAATTCTGGACAGGCCGCTAAGCCGTGCCAAAGGCGGCTATCCCATGCGTTGCAGCCAAGCTTTCCTCTGGCGTCTGCGTACCGTCGCTCCAAAACAATGTCCAGCGCCCGCTGCGAAACCCCTCTAGGATAATATTGACGTAGTTCACCAATAAGCCCGCTTACTGTGCTGGATGCCTCGCCTTTAAACCTGTCAATTAGCCCAAGCCGCTCAAGATGTTGATGAGCAATTGCACCTGCTAGGCTTAGCTTGCCCTCACCTCCACCGTAATATTGGATAGAAAGCTTCCCATTGATGACAGTGACCTTGCAATGCAGCAAGGCGTCCTCATTATCTAAGGTGAAATAAGGGTGGCAGTAAATGAGCTTAGTCTTGTTGAAGTAATTTGACTTTCTCTGGTTGCAGCCATAGCAAATATATACTAAGTTTTCGTGATAAATTGAATACTCTGGAAAGTAATCTTTTGGCATGTAGTGATCCCATGTTTTGGGGTCGTTCAACATGCAATATGCACAACGCTGTACGTTAATTTCAGATTGTGATATTAGAGACTTCAGAATTCTATCCTTGTGAGCGGATAGAGCAGTAGTGCCGACCGAATAACAGGACTTAAGTACCTCCTTCGCTTCGATAGTCCAGACTTGTTCAGTGGGGGGCTTGAAGGCTTTTAAAGTTTTTGAGTAATTCTTGCACAAAGCAAGAACGCCAGCTTGCACCGCTTTCAGTTCTGCTCTTGTTTTCAAATGCTTATTGGCAATTATTGTCGGAAAATAATTTTCGACATCGAGACCATTTGCTGCCATCTGATATCTCATTCCGGCGCCGTCCTTACTTCCTGTAGCGATTCCAAGTAAATGTCTGCGCTCAAACTCAATTGATTACTGAAGATCGCGCGAACTGCTTCAATATCATGATTCGCCTCGGCATACATACGATCTAAAATCGACCTATAGTCGCGATCTGCCTCCGTGGAGGAGAAGACAAATTTGGTGAGTTCGGACAAGCTTTCTCCGAAAGTCTGAAAAGTCGGCTTCAGAACCATGGGTGTCATCCGATCCCGACGGAGTACATGAACACACTCCATAGGCAGCTGTTGAATCACCAAGGGAGAGTGCGTTGCAATAATTGCAAATGAATCTTGGCTTTCCAAAATTTCGCTGAGCGTATTGAGTAGGCCTGTTAATAATTGAGGGTGCAAATGCAACTCGGGCTCATCAAACAAGATCAATGTCCGACGATCGATTTTGGAAAGAATATGAAATACGCAGTTTAGAGCTAGACGCTGACCCGCGCTCAATCGCTCGTACATGCTTTCATTGTTTTCCGGTTCGTCAATGAAAGTCTCCAAATCATCAACCCGGACGAGATTTCCTAGAACCTTTTTAAGTAACTCTCTTTTTTCAATGGATAGACTGGCCAGGGTTGCCTTAATTTCCTCTAAGAGATCCTCTTTGTTTTTGAGCCGCCCTCTTGTACTTTGTAGGCCACAGTAACTATACTTAAATTTCTCTCCTTGCAACTGCGTAGGGCGTTCGAACTCATCAAATGCACTAAATGATACAGCTACCACGCTGTATATTGAGGGCACTGGATTAAGAATGTCATCACCTTGAAGCGCAGACCGCTTTTCTTTTATGGCTTGCTTTGAAAAACGACTCATCAACATAGCAAGCCTTGCCATTACTTGGGTTTTTCCGACACCATTCAGCCCAACAATAGACTGAATTCGTCTAGGGGCACCCAGCTTAGAGTAGAAGTCAAAGTAAAATTCATGAGGGGCGCTCGCTCCCTCCAGCAATATCTTGGCGGTAAATGCGCTTATTAGCTGCTGTTCCGCACCGAAGACAATGCCGGCCTCGTCGAGCAACTCGCGCGCCGTAAAGTCTCTAAGTAGGGATATCTGAAAACATGGTTGTTCTTGAAATCGAAGTTTTATATCAAGAAGAAATGACGCATCATTAAGCGTCTTTAATACATCATGCGCCAATTCCATGCCGAGTGTTGCGAGAGTATCGTAGTATTTTTTTTTGGAGCTAAGTGAACATATAGAATCCAAATGAATCTTGGAAATTAATGCACCGGGCGACAAATCTTGAAACGGCCTATTTTCAATACCTTCAGGCTGGCCATCCTTCATTATTTTCAGTTCATCAAGATGAACTTTATAGTCTTCGCTTACTCTTAACTCAACGTCAAACAACGTATAATAGGAATAATCATTCCAGCTGTCCCTTGCGAGTAATAAATGCGGATACGGAACGTCAGATGGCGCTCCAACAAAAAATCGACTGCAAATATAAATGTCCATCCTAAAGAAGCTAGCAGGATGAACGCATTAAGTCTAGATAGGATTCAGCTTGGCCGTCGATGCTTGGAAGCCACTTTCAATAGTCGCAGATGACCAGCTCAGTTCATAGCTCAATCCCCTTAAGCTGGTCTAGGCTGACAGTCACTACTCCCCGATTGCTGTCGCTCACGAAATGGCAGCTTCTAGCCGATTTCGGCCCTTCGCGACAGGCTGCGATCAGCCAAGAGCAGGCATTCAAGTGAGCATCGAAAATCAGTGGGTGGCTACACCAACACTGGTGCAGCGTGGCGAAATACCCCGCAGCGAAGCTGGGGCTTCAGATTGCCCTACCGATTAGGCTTGGCATTCTTACCAAGAGGGATGAGTTTCTAGGCCAGAGGCTTTTTCTTTCTGATAGAACTGTCGCCGTATTTAGTGATGGCTGACGCCAAGAAATTCAGGCCGGCATCGAGGCGCTCCTCTCGCGCGAGCTTATCCATACCAGGAAACGCTGAGCGCGATTTTTTGACCAGGACAGTTTCAGCGCCGATCTTGTCCGGATAGCTTGCCAGATACCATACCTGGAAAGCCTGCATAGCTGTGGTTAACGGACCACCCAGTTCACCGCATTCCAGCGTGGCGATGAAAATTATGTGATCGTTCTCTTCCTCGTCAAAGTTGAGATGCGCATTTGGATCACGGTCGGCGTGTTTCAGAAAATTCTGAACACTGTTTATTGCCGCCAAGGCTTCCTTCCTTGACAGGCCGGAGCTCTCAACCAAATGTGATCGCCAAGATCCATCTGGCTGCTTATGTTCAACAAGGTCTGCGAGCAAGCCATGAGAGGCAGCCACTAGTGTTCGCACTGCCAATGGATCATGGTCGGCAAAAAATAAGCTAATTGCTTCATTTAACTGCCGAGAAGCTGCTTCGAATTTAGTGCAGGTGACTTGCATAGAAACTAACCTGTGGATGAGTATTCAGCCTGCACCGATGGGTGCGTTGCAAACAGGGCAGTGGCGAAACCGGGTGTTTACTCGGGTGGTTGATGATTTCTTACGCTTCGAGTCCCAACATGCTGGACAGTAGAGGATGTTGTCTCCCTCAAATTGATAGCACCCCCATTTTCTTCCTACAGGCTTTTCGTCAGAGGGCTGGGACGTCTTCTTTAACAGAGCATTCTCTTCCTGTAGCGCTGCGATACGCTCCTTAAGAGCAGCGGCCTCTAGTTTGAGTTCGGCAAGCTCACCGGATAGGTCTGCAAGTAAATTTTTGAACTCGGCGTCGTCGATGTTCTTGGAGATCTCACGTAGCCGTTTTGCTAACGTTATTGATGTGCTTATGGTCGTAATGATATCCATGAGCTTCCCTGATGCAATATCGTTTGGAGTAAACGCGCCGGAGCGCGGAAATACTTTAAGAAGCATAGCTCTTGGGCATCTGGTTCGCTATTTTTTTTGCAAGGTAGCGTACGTCGTACGTTGACGGGAAATATTTCGTTTATTACCAGACTTATCTAGATCAACCAAAAACAAACCATCAAAACGATGACGCGGCAGCACACTATAGTAATTCGGCTTAGTCAATCAGTCCCTCGATCGCCAGTTCTTTTATGGTATCGCCGCCCGATCTGCGCTTTGAAGGGACGAATCGCGCTCTCGGTATCTCCGATGATATGCACCATGGCTTGGGCAGCAACTTTGAAATTGAGCTCCAAGACAGTATCCTCATCAACCTTATTCTTGCCTGGAGTGAACCGATTAGAATCGCAGATGACGTAGGCTATCCGTGGAGAGATCGGGTAGTAGAAGTCGGCATGCTTAGGCGCGGCGAATACAGTTTCTGATACACATGAGTGCACATTGACAACAGGATGGTCTGACGTGATGAATCGCGATTTGGTGTCATTTATCAACAATGCGTGTGTAGCGTTATTGCGATCTGCGTACAGGCTTAACCCAAGATTCATCCCGAACATGTAACTTAGAAACCACCATGCATGCGCCATCGCGTCAGCCACTTCAATCTCAAGTTCGGTGCGCCGAGGTAGAATTTGAATCGCACCATCTCGGAAGGTTTTGGTGCGGGATATCTGGTGTCCGAAAAACGCCATGAACTCCACCATATTTTGTTGATTCTGCAATACATCGAGCTGCTCATCGGCCAGCGCAGCCAACACTGGGAGCGCCGCTTTTTCGTGGGACGCGTGTAGATTTTCGAGCAAATTACACTTAATTGCATGGAGATGACGCTCGACTTCCGGTTTCTCGGAGCCAGACCTACGGTAGATCGTTTCAGCGTGTTGCATCATCAGGAAGTCATTTAGGTACGACATGTGCTGTTGTTGAAGACGTTTGGGGCTTTGTTTGGAAAAGCCTTTGATCACTTCGACATGTTTGTTGGTAAGCGTTGTAGCCTTGTAAAAGTAGTCGTCAGCAGCTACGGCTCGTACGCTGTCGAGAGCAATCTTCCCTGTCTTCGTGGTGTAGAAAACATTCTTCGTCCCGTTACCCCAGCGTGTAAGATATTTCGCCCAGATGTAATGGTGCCGCTTCTTGGCTTCAAGGTCTTTAAGCGACATGGCATTCGATCCATTGTTTGTTAGCTCGCAAGCTCTCAATCTACGAGGCTCTAGTCAAGTCGGAGTCTTTACCTGCTTGTTGGTGAATGCTCGTCAGTGAACTTCAGATCAAAGGCCGCTTCGAGTCGGAAGCGGTCAGTTATGACCGGCTGCGGTCGACCCATTGCAGACGGTCGCAAATACCTATTTTCAAAACAGCTTATGGAAGGCTTTACGCACCACACTCCGTATCAAGTCGAATTATCAGTTGTTCATAGACGCTATGAATTAATACTGGCAGATCATTCTCAAAATAATAACCCATAAAGCCTCGCGCGATGGTGTGAGACAAGCCAATTTTCTTTTGAGTCGGTGACAAATTTGGTGTTCCCGGACGATATTTGAATGAGTCGAGATTGTCAGGATCGGAATTTTCGGCCTGAGTTTCTTGTTTTACATCCAACAAATCCCAGCCTGTATTTATCTCTTCAAGTAGGGTTCTGCTATAGGAAATGAAGGTCAGCATATTCCTAGCAAGAAACGGATCATCCAGATTGGCGAAATCAATTGTCGACAACTGTTCAATATTTTTTTCAAACAATGACATACTTCTTCGTATGTCTGAAGCTTTCCAACTATAATCAGACCAATTGCTCTTGTTGCTTCCAAATCTAGGCGGAAATAATACCGCTGAATCATATTTGTCAAGTCCACCCTTGGCGTGGTCACGAACATAAACTAGGTAGGAGTACGTTTCCTCAATCAAACTTTTCAGGTTAGAGCGCGCGCGCACATGCTCTTCCACCTGTCTAGCGCGTTGAGCTTTGATGCTCATACGATGAGTACCGACCGCAATGAGTGCGGCAGCAATGATAGCCTCCACACTCCCAATTGCCTGAATCCAAGCTGTCCAGTCTTTCTTTTCTGCCCAAACAAAAATCGCAATTACTGGCGCTATAAATGAGCAAGCGATGATAAAGCGAAGCGCAAAGGCATCAACTATTGCTACGTCATTCGCTATTTTATTGGCAGCTAATTTTGCTATATTTTTAGAGGACATTATTTCCCAGGCCCAGCAACCATTGTTTATTTTCCTAAAATCAGACTGGCACGCTACCGTAGCTTCGGAATTTTGATCCACTTCTCGATGCTCAGCGTGCAGAATTTCATATGAGATCGAAAGGTATCATTTTGACACCATCCATGAAAGAAATCTCGTCTTTTGGTGGCACAGATGCTCCTGAATTGCCCAAGCCTATAGGGGAAGTTGATTAGGGGCATAAGCCATCGCACGAGAGTGACCGGTTTTGGTCTAGCCCTGCCTGTCACGCCCGGCGCCACTCGCCCCCCCTTACACCAGGTTAGCACCTGAAAAAGTCGGCTAGGAGTGGGCACTAGACAAGCCAATGACACAATAGTAGCTTCCTAATCATAACTATCCAGCGATATGTTGCAAGCTACATGTTACTATAATAATTTTTTTGCACTCTGTGACTTGTTGTATACTTACAATCTGGATAGATTCAGAATCATTTAGCTCACGGCTATAAGGTCTATTGATGGAAAATAGTAAAATTAAAGGGCTGCTTTCTGTTGAAGTAAAAGCGCCTCCAATAGTGGCAGGCACTATTGCAACAGTGAGTTTGATTGTCAGAAATCCTTTCTCTGAAAAGGTCATAATTGAGTCTATTCAAGCACCTTCGTCAGCGCCATTACTACCTTCTAAATCAGTGCGGGTGGAGAGTTCGGCTGGGGAAGGCAATGCAGAGCGGGGTTGGATTCATCGCTTGCTTACTGGGTTTTCAAACTTCCGCGTAACAGAAATTAGTTTCGGATCGCTTACCGCTGAGTTTCCTGCTCCAAGAGGAAGTAATTTCCATATAAATATGGAGCCAAAATCAAAGCTAACTGTAAAGACCCCGTTTAAGCCTAACGACAACGTTCATATCAATCATGCAGAAGGCGCGGAGGTCGTGTTCGACAACCCCGTTGTAGAGAAGGGGGCCAGTATTGGTGCGGACAGAGAAATTCCGCCCTACCAAGAGGATTTGGCCTCGTTCGAGCTTCAGACAGCTCACTGGCTATTTGTAAAGCCAAAGGTGCTTGATCTATATGCGCTGATAAAGTTTCGGGTCGGTGATGAGCCCCGAAGCCAAGTTGTCCCCGTGACGGTATCCGTCCAGCCGCCAGTTAAATCAATTGTTCTTGGCGCAGTATCGGGCGGCATACTAGGATGGCTTGCACGGCAATTGAATAATGGTATTCTTTCACCGGAATTTTCGATCGCAGCTTCTATTGTGAGCGCATTGGGAATAATTGTGATGGCCATGATTCTTGCCATTGTGTTATCTCGTCAAGAGTCGTCAAAAGGTTTTGTGACTCTTGAAGATTTTTACGGTGCGTTTGTGGTAGGGGCGATCCTCGGGTATGCGGGCACCCAATACTTTGAGACATCCCTAAAAGCCGTGGCCGGAAATTGATGCAGTGACTGATCAAGTGCCTTTGTGACTGCTTTTGGCCGATTGCTGCCTATCGTGAGGGGCTGCAATCGGCCAAGAACGGGCGTTTAGAGCAGAGAAATAAATCTGTTCTCTTTTCCCAATGGACATCACCGCGGCGTACGCAGGGCTATCGCGTGGTGCGCGCAACGCTCTCTACAAAGGCACCTGAGCACTTGGCGCCGCGCAATGAGGTGAAGCATGGACTTCGCGTACGCTAACGTTATGCCTGAACCAATGCATTAAAGAACCACTCGTAGGGTGCCCGTGGGTTGTATTGGGGAAAATACACAACTATCACGGTTAAAGTTACAAGCAGCAGCACCACCAACAGCGCGGTAAGTAGCTTTACCGACGTCGAAAGAGGTGGATTGGGCGGGCCGTATTTATTAATCGCTTTACGCCCCGGAAGCATGAAGAGCGGAAGCGTTATCACAAAGCCGATAACAGGGACTACGCTGAGAATTCCCCATATCGGACTCCAGCCTAGATCACGTGCCCTGCGTACCAGTAGAGACACGTTGAGCAGCATGGCAGGAACGACAACGGTGACACCGACTATCAGCAAAACCACCAGTTGATGGCGCAACCCCACCATAAAGAACGTCAGCAAAATGCACGGAAGAACCAGCACCAAGGGCACATGAATCAGCCAGAACCGCGCTAGAGAAATACGCCCGGAAAAATCCAAAATCTTGGGGTTTGAAAACGTGACAACCTCGTCGTCAATCAGTTGGGCGTCGCCCGGTCGGTATGGGTTTTCGATTTCGCTGCTGATGCTGCCGAAAACGGGTTCTATCCGGGCCATTTAGTGCTATTCCCTTATGTTTGATGGTGCTATTCACGTCACAACGTTTACGCCTCATATCTAATCGAAGGCCGGCATCAAACTCAAGAGAAAAGACGCTATCGTGTGAGGGGGGGGCTGTGTGCACCACAGCATGTGTGGGTCTGTCGCAGGGTGCGCGCAGTGCACCTTACTGAAGCCGCTAGTAAAAAGGCGGGTCATGTCCCTACTCTGAACGACGGCTTCTGGGCCGAAAGCTGCCCGTTGTAAAGGACAGCTGACGACCCAAAACACCCACCTGCAGATCCCCCCAGGCCCTTCACGCTTAGACCTGATCCATCGCCTCCGTCACCCACCGATCCTCCCCCAGGAACCCGCCACTCTGATGGTGCCACAGCCGCGCATAGATGCCGTTCTTGGCGAGCAATTGTGCGTGGGTACCCTGTTCAATGATCCGCCCGTCATCCATGACAATCAGTCGATCCATCGCCGCAATCGTCGACAGCCGATGAGCAATGGCGATGACCGTTTTCCCCTGCATCATTTCATCGAGGCTTTCCTGGATGGCCACTTCGACTTCCGAGTCCAGCGCGCTGGTCGCCTCGTCAAGGAGCAGGATTGGCGCGTTCTTGAGCATCACTCGGGCAATCGCGATGCGCTGGCGCTGGCCGCCCGACAGCTTGATGCCGCGCTCGCCCACCAAGGTGTCGTAGCCGGAGTGACCTTGGCGGTCGCTCAGTTGGCTGATGAACTCATCGGCCTGGGCATTGGCCGCCGCGCGGCGGATTTGTGCGTCAGTTGCATCGGGTCGGCCGTAGGCGATGTTGTCACGAATGGAGCGGTGCAGCAGGGACGTATCCTGGGTGACCATGCCGATGGCGCTGCGCAGGCTGTCTTGTGTCACGCGGGATATGTCTTGCCCGTCGATGCGGATCTGCCCGCTGTCGACATCATAAAAGCGCAGCAGCAAGTTGATGAGCGTGGATTTGCCGGCGCCGGAGCGGCCCACCAGGCCGATTTTCTCGCCCGGGCGGATGTCCAGGCTCAGGCCATCGAGCACCTGGCGTTCACCGTTGTAGTTGAAGCTCACGTTGTCGAAGGTGACCGCGCCGCCGGAGGTCACCAGTACCCCCGCGTCCGGCGCGTCCTGCACCTTGGGGCCGCGGGTCAGGGTTGCCATGCCATCCTGCACGGTGCCGATGCTCTCGAACAGCGAGGTCATTTGCCACATGATCCAGTGCGACATGCCATTGATGCGCAACGCCATGGCGGTGATGGCCGCCACCGCGCCGGCGCCGACGTCGCCCTGGTGCCACAACCAAAGCGCATAGCCGCCAGCGGCCATGATCAGCCCCACCACCAACGCTTGGTTGACGATCTCGAACTGGCTGACCAGGCGCATCTGGCGAAAGCCGGTCTGCTTGAAATCCTCCATGGCCGCGCGCGCGAAGTGCGCTTCACGGTTGGAATGGGAGAACAGTTTCACGGTGGTGATGTTGGTGTAGGCGTCCGAGATCCGTCCGGTCATCGACGAGCGGGCATTGGCCTGTTCCTGTCCGACTTTGCCCAGGCGGGGCACGAAGTAGAGCATGGCCAGCCCGAACAGCACGATCCAGGCCACGAAGGGCAGCATCAGTTTCAGGGCGAAGCCGCCGGCCAAGGCGATAATCGCGATGAAATATACGCCGATTCCCGGGGCGATCTCGATCAGGGTGAACAGCACGTCGCGCACGGCCAGGGCCGTCTGCATCACCTTGGTGGTGACCCGGCCGGAAAACTCATCGGAAAAAAACGAAAGGCTTTGCCGCAGCATCAGGCGGTGGAAGTCCCAACGCAGCCGCAACGGCAAGTTGATCGCCAATATCTGGTGCTGCACCATCGTACGCAGCGCCACCAGCCCGACGCTGGCCACCATGACGATACCCATGCCCCACAGCACGCGACTTTCCTGCGCTGCCGCGTCACCCCCGGCTTGCCAGGTCGAGAGCAGGTCCACGACTTGGCCGAGGAACGAAAACAGCCAGGCTTCGTAGATCGACACGCCGGCGCTGAGCAGCGCAAACGCCAGGATGTAACCGCGGGCGCCCCGGGTGCAGGCCCAAAGGAACCGAGCCAGGCCGTTGGGCGGCGGGGGGACTTCGTCGGGTGGGAAGGGGTTGAGTCTTTGTTCAAATACGCGAAGCATGGTGGTCTCCGAAACGATCAATGACGGAGATTCTGCCATTTAAAGACTGCTTTGAGGGTTATGTGAAGTGGTGGGTATGGCTCTCTTGGCATGTCGCCCAGGATGTTGGGGCCAGGGAAGGGGCTAATCAGCGTATTGACATATCGAAAAATCTCGATATTCTCGGGGCATGGAATTGATCGAAATATTCAAAGCGCTCTCGAACCCTACACGCCTGGAAATCTTGAAAGGCTTGAAGGATCCCGCAAAGAACTTCCCTCCGCAGGATGAAGGTGACGTTCTCACGGTGGGCGTCTGCGTCAGCAGTATTCAAGAAGGTATCGGACTGTCGCAGTCAACGGTGTCCGGTTACCTTGCAACGCTGCAACGAGTGGGCTTGGTCGAAGTCCGGCGTATCGGTCAGTGGACCTACTACAAGCGCAATGAAGCAACCATCAGCGCGCTTGCCGAGGTCATAGGGAAAGAATTGTAGTTTTTTTTACCGTAACATATCGAGATATCTCGATATTCCTTTTTATAGATGTGAGGAATTACGATGAAAGCAATGGTACTTAAATCATTCGGCGGCTCGGGATCGTTCGAACTGCGCGACGTGCCCAAGCCTGTACCGCGCACCGGACAAGTCTTGGTCCGAGTGCACGCAACCTCTATCAATCCGTTGGATTACCAGGTTCGTCGCGGCGACTATCCCGACTTGGTGCAGCTGCCGGCCATAACCGGACACGATGTATCGGGCGTTGTCGAAGAGGTTGGGCCGGGAGTGACCGCCTTCGCTCCAGGGGACGAAGTCTGGTACACCCCGCAAATATTTGACGGGCCAGGCAGTTATGCCGAGTACCACGTTGCCGCCGAAAGCATCATCGGGAAGAAGCCAGCCTCGCTGAGCCATCTCGAGGCGGCAAGCCTGAGCCTGGTTGGCGGGACGGTGTGGGAAGCATTGATCGTGCGTGCGGCGCTCAGGGTGGGGGAAAGCATTCTGATCCACGGCGGCGCGGGGGGCGTCGGGCATGTGGCGATCCAGGTGGCCAAAGCCATGGGCGCAAGGGTGTTCACGACCGTGCGTGAGGCAAACGCCGGGTTCGTGCGAAGCCTGGGAGCCGATGTGGTCATCGACTATGAAAAGGAGGACTACGTCGACGCCATCATGGGGGAAACGGGTGGTCGCGGAGTGGATGTGGTGTTCGACACCATCGGCGGCAATACCTTGTCGCGCAGCCCCGACGCGCTGGCACAGCTTGGCCGCGTTGTCTCGATCGTGGACATTGCGCAGCCACAAAATCTTGTCCAGGCCTGGGGCAAGAATGCGAGTTACCACTTCGTTTTCACCAGGCAGAACCGCGGCAAGCTCGATGACTTGAGCGCATTGGTCGCGCGAGGTCAGCTGCGGCCACACGTTGGCGCCGTCTATTCGCTTGCCGACATTGGGCTGGCCCATGCCCGGCTGGAGAGCCCCAACAACGGTGTTCAAGGAAAAATCGCGATAGCGGTCGAGCCTTCGCTGATCCCGTAATTGCGTACGTTTAACCGTTCAAGCCATTTTCGAGGAATACCATGATTTATGAGATCGCTCTGCTCCCCGTTCACAAAGAACGCATTGAAACGTTCAGGCGTGCATTTGCCGAGGTCGCTCCTTTGCTCACCCGGGCAAAGGGTTACGGCGGTCACTTGCTGGCGCAAGGGATCGAGACCCCCGAGCAATTCAACCTGATCGTGCGATGGCAGTCACTTGAGGATCACACGCCGGGTTTCGAAGCGAGTGAAGACCATCGGGTGTTCATGATGGGCCTAGAGGAATATTTTTCGGAGGAACCGAGGGTCTACCACATCGAGGGGGCCGCCTCCTGTTCACCGTTTCTGACCGAGCAGTGGCCGAATTGACCACCCTCAGGGATTGGAACTCATCCGGCCCTGGATCGCCGTGCGCAGACAACCCCAGGCGATGAATCCGAGGATCAACACCTCCGCCATGCCCACCAGCATGTGGAATGAAAAGGTCAGCGGTTGTTCGGCCCAGTAGAACGTTGTCATGCCGGTTCGACCGCCGCCGACGCGCAGCCGCCCGCTAAATAGCGCAGGGACCAAGGTGATGACGTGACTCAGCTCCAGGACGGCCAGGAAAACACCCAGTAGAAAGAGCAGGGCGCGTGCGGGCGTGCCGAGTTTTTCAGTGGGCTCGTGGGCAGGCGTGAGTTCCTGGGTTCTGCGCTGCCTGGCTTCCCTCACCGCCTTGCCGCTGGTTGGGGCTGGAGCAGGTCTGTAGGCTGGCTTCACAGCCGCCGTCGAACCCGCGACCACTTCAGTAGGCACTGCCACGTTCAAATAGTCGGCCAGCTCACGCAGCCACACATCGGTGGGTTTACTGCCCGGCACTACCGGAACGTTATCGGTGGTCAGGCGGTGCTCGGTGCCATCGCGCATCACCAGCCACAGCTGGGTGTAGGCGGGCTCGGCCTCTTGGCGGCGGCGAAGTTCGAGGCATTTGGGGGTGTCGATTCTAAAGACCGAATGCACACGCTCGCGGCGTCCAAAAAAGTTTCGGGTGCGGCGCTTGCCTTCACCCTCGCGTCGCGATAACAGCAAGGTCTCGCGGACGCCGGTGTACACCATCAAGAGGAGGCCGAGGGCAGGGATCAGCAGCAGTCCCAGCACAATCAGCAATGCGAACAATGGATCGACGTCAGTCTGAGGGAGGCCTCCGTCAGCGATCACAAACACGGCGAACGCCACCGGTGCAATGAAGGCAAGCGCGCCTGTCAGCAGCACGAATGCGCTTTGTACGAGGTTACGGGAGTGGATGTGCAGGTCATCCTGCGCGGTGCGCTCGAACCGATGTCCAATCAACATGCAGAACTCCTGGTGCGTCGCCTTCAGAACGATCAAAGGGTCGTGACAAGCAGTGGCACGCCGCAGGCCTGGATCGTGTTTAACACCGCGCAGAATACCTCATGCCCAGACGTACCCACTGACTTCAATGCGTAGCGGGAACGTTCTGTCTTGGCATGAAAAATCGTGCAAACAGCTCGGATTGGGACTTGATATTCAGTTTTGCGTAAATATTGCGGCGGTGCACCTTTATGGTTTCCGCCGAGAGGGAAAGCTTTCCGGCTATTTCTTTGTTGGAGAAGCCGCTGAGTAATAAACGCAGGACATCACTTTCACGTGCTGTTATCTGCGTGCCCAGCTGGTTGACCGTTTCTGGCCATAGAGGCGGCTCAGCCAGCGTTTTCTCCACGTCAATTTCAAACCCCATGCGCTGATGCATCAATGCAGTCACCCACGGTTTGATAATGTCGAGCAAGGTTATTTGTTCTTGGCTGAAACGGGCTTTGCTGCCAATAGATAGGCACAACGTTCTGTCGGGGTCGAGCTGGACATTGTATTGTGCTTCGTCCATGGAAATGTATTGGGCGAAATACTTGTGGTAATACTCGGTTTCAAGGAAGTATTCCGGTGCAATATCCAGTAAGTGGAAGAAACCGCTCTGTGGGTTTTCCCGATTGGCTATATAAAATGGATCCAGTAAATAAAGACCTTTCACGTAGCGATGAATGAAAGCGTCAACTTCTTCCGCATCGGCCACTTCGGGAAGACTGACGACCTGTACCTGTTGGTTGCTGAAAATCAATACCACCCAATTATCGATCTGCACGTATTCATTTAATGTGCGAACCAGTGAACTCCAGAACTCTGGACGGTTCAGTTGCATGATCAGCTTCCCGATCGATCGATGCCAGGCCAGGCTGTGAAGGTCAAACGGCATTTTCTACCCCTTTAGGGTTAGGGCGTCGCAGGTCAAAGGTAAGTATTCGTAGGTATTTACTATTCGGTGGCAGCCGGTATATTCGCTGCCAGGTTTACGATAGCCATGAGGGCATGTCGTCTTGACAAGGATGTTGCATGAGAAAGTCACATTTGCGAACCCTTTTTTCGGCCTCGCTTCTCTGTGTCGGGATAAGCACATCCGTGGCGGCTGTAGAGCCTGGGATGTATCTCTATAACTGGTTCGGGTTGCTGGCGCCTGAGACGCCAAAGGAGTTTGAACAGGAAACTGGCACGCGCGTGCACATGGATGCGTTCGACAGCGCTGAGATCATGCAGAGCAAGGTCATGGCCGGGCGCACCGGGTATGACGTGGTGGTGGCGACCTCCAATGTGTTGCCAGGCCTGATCCAGGCGGGCGTCCTTCAGCCTTTGGATCGTGATCAGCTGAGTAACTTTTCACATATTGACCCTGACATCCTCGCTCAGCTCGCAGTCAATGATCCAGGTAACCGCTACGCCGTGCCTTATTTGTGGGGCACCACTGGCATTGGTTATGACGTGGACAAAGTCAAAGCGGCATTGGGCAATGATGCGCCGGTCAATAGCTGGGATCTGATCTTCAAAGAAGAAAACATCAGCAAACTCCAATCGTGTGGAGTGGCAATGCTCGACTCTCCCAGTGAGATCATCTCGATTGCCTTGAATTACCTTGGACTCCCTAGCAACAGCAAGAACCCGGATGATTACCAGAAAGCCCAAGCCTTGCTGTTGAAAATCCGCCCCTACGTCCTTTATTTCGATTCGTCCAGAATCGACGCCGACCTGGCAGACGGCAATATCTGTGCTGTTGTGGGGTGGGCCAATGGTGCCCTGGCGGCACAGGCCATCAACGAAAAGGCTAACACCGGACGCAAGATTTCCTACAGTCTTCCTCGCGAAGGCGCGCTGTCCTGGTCGGAGAATCTGGTGCTGCTGAAAGATGCGCCCCATCCCAAGGAAGGCATGGCGTTCATCAATTATATGTTGCGACCAGAAATTATCGCCAAGACCTCAAATCACACGCTGTACCCTAACGCAAACAAAGATGCCGCTGAGTTTGTCGAGCAGAAGTTGCGAGACAACCCTTGGATCTATCCCGACAAAAAGACGGTCGCGACACTTATTCCCCTTGAGCCACTGCCATTGAAACTGGAGCGAATCCGCACGCGGATATGGACCAAAGTGAAGAGTGGTGTGTGACCTGACTTGATTGTCGCCTGTTGCTCGTTGCGTGCCTTGGTTATAGGCGGGCGTCGGACGAGCAGCAGGTTTAAAAAGAGAACAGCGGATGTTCAACCCAGCCAATCAAACGCACTTCAGTTTGACCATCGACGGTTTTTCCCAGGACTTTCAAGTGCTCGCCTTCACGGGAGAAGAGGCGCTCAGCAGGCCTTACCTGTTCAGCGTGGATTTTGTTAGCGAACGGTCTGACCTGGCGCTTGAAGGCCTCTTCGACCGAGAGGCTTTCCTGACCTTGGACGCGAAGGGCAACGGCATTCATGGACGGGTCTATCACATCGTTCATAGCGCTCATGGTCAGCACTTGATGCGCTACAGCCTGGCCCTCGTCCCGCAGTTGTCCTACTTGCGTCACCGCATCAACCGAAGGATCTATCAACAGTTCTCGGTACCGAAAATCGTGGCCTTGATATTGGAAGAACACGGTGTTGTGGGCGACGCTTATCGGTTTCATCTGGGGGCGACCTACCCAGACCGTGAATACTGTACTCAGTACAACGAAACGGACTTGCACTTTGTTCAGCGCTTGTGTGAAGAGGAGGGTATTCACTTTCACTTCCAACACAGTGCTCAAGGCCATGTGCTGGTCTTTGGTGACGATCAGGCGGTTTTCCCCAGGATTGGACAGCCCACTGCTTATGGGCAAGCGCGCGACAGGGTGGCCAACGAGCCACTGATCAAGCGCATCAACCTGCGTCTGGGACAGCTCCCCCGTCGTATCTCGCACCAACCGCTGGACATTGAAACGGATGACAGGCTGGAGCGTTTCACCGGTCATGAGCACGGAAAACAGATACGTCTTCGGACCATGGAACGCCGCCACGCGGCTTATCGACAAGCCGAAGGGCAGAGCGACCAGACTCGGTTGGTCAGCGGTCAAGTACTGGACATCTCAGGCCATCCGCGCCAGGAGTGGAATGCCCCATGGCTACTGACCCAGGTCGTCCACGAAGGCCGGCAACCACAGGTAATGAGTGAGCACGTCGCCAGTGGCAACACGGGGAACGAAGATGACTTCCGCCAAGGGTACCGCAACCGCTTTATCGTGCTGCCATGGAATGTGTCCTATCGTCCGCCGTTGGCTCACAAGAAACCGCAGGTACTACGCAAGCAGACCGCTGTAGTCATCGCCCTGGAGGACGAAGAAATCCAGGGTGATCGGCGCTTCGCAAGGATCAAGGTCGAGTTTCCCTGGGACCGTGAAGATCGATTTGACGACAAGAGTCGTTGTTGGCTGAAGAGGGCGTCCGATTGGAGTTGTGAGATGGGGCCGCCCCGGACGGGCATGGAAGTCGTGGTTACATTTCTTGAGAACGATCCTGATCAGCCGGTGATCAGTGGTTGTTTGTGTTGTCGTTAAGGACATCCAAACAACTATGCCTTGAGCCGTTGCGGACAATCCAGGCCAGGGGCCCGATGATGTCCGCACGCAGCCTGATTTACGCCATTCAGGTCAACCGGTATTGCGTTTCAGGAAACCCTCGATAACAGTTGCGAAATAAGGCGGGCACTCCTGCATCGGGTAATGACCGCAGTTCGGGATAACGTGCAGTTCTGCGTTCGGATGCCACGCCAGAAAGGTTCGGGCCATAGCCGCGGTATCAAGTCCGGGGTCCTTGTCGCCGACAATAATCAAATACGGTGTTTCAAGGCCTTGAATGTCATCGACGAAATTTGCTGTGACCATCATTTCGAGGTACCTCGCCCGGCAGGCAGGTGAGACTGTGTCGCGGCTTTGTTGGACCTTGAGATCAACCCATCCATCGCAAAGACCTCCGGTCACGAATTTGAACAGCCGCCGAAGGGCCTCGTCGTCTTCTGCCGTGCTGGCAAAGAACGTCAGCGCTTCTGGGCTCAACCGATTGCCAGCGGCAGAAACGGGGCACACCGCTATCGCGCTTGCGACGCGAGACGGGGCATCCGCAGCGATACGTTGCGTGATCATCCCGGTCATCGAGTGGCCGACTACGTGGAAGCGCGTCCAACCGAACTGGTCGGCGAGCATAAGGCAATCGGAGGAAATCTCCTCCACTGTAAATTCGCCAGCCAATTCAATGGATTGTCCGTAGCCACGCAAATCAACGAAAACATAGGTAAACGCGCGACCGTCAAGACAGGGCATGACGGCATCGTAGCTGGAGTGGTCGCCCAGCCAGTCATGCATGACCAGTACGTGAATGGGGCCATTGCCGTACCGCACATACCCTAAGGTGGTGTCAGCTCCGAAGCTGATTTCAACGGATGCTTTCATTTCATGGTTCCTTTGTGGTTGGGGGAACCAAAACGAAAACGCCCTCCCGGCGAACCGGGAGGGCGTTTTGAAAGAGAGGCAACCCTATCAATCTCTTGAGTCAGGTTCAATAGGCGAGCCAACCCATCGCAGCAAGCCCGCAATAACCCGTCTAGACTCCATGCGCACTCATTCACTCTCAACCCAGCGCAGGTCGCCGAAGCCTCTTGCCCTGAAGGAGTCCGTCATGCGCTATCGCATTTTCGGCAATACCGGCCTGCGGGTCTCTTCCCTCGCGCTGGGCACTGGCAACTTTGGTAAAGGCTGGGGCTACGGGGCCGACTTGGACGAGGCCCGTAGAATCTACGACGGTTACCGGGAAGCAGGGGGCAATTTCATCGATACGGCCGATCAATATCAATTTGGCCAATCGGAATCCATGCTCGGCGATTTCATGGCGACCGAGCGCGATGAAGTCGTGTTGGCGACCAAATTTTCGCTGGGTGATTCACCTGGTGCCGGCGTCCTGCGCTCCGGCAACAGCCGCAAAGCCATGCGCAGCTCGGTGGAGGCCAGCCTCAAGCGCCTCAAGACGGATCACATTGATCTTTTGTGGGTGCACATGCCCGATGGCGTAACGCCTATCGACGAAATTGTGCGGGGGCTGGATGACCTGATCCGCGCTGGCAAAGTGCTCTATAGCGGACTGTCGAACTTCCCGGCTTGGCGTGTCGCAACGGCCGCCACCCTGGCGGAGCTTCGGGGTTGGTCGGCGATATCGGCGGTGCAATTGGAGCACAGCCTGGTGGAGCGCTCGGCCGAACGCGAACTCCTGCCGATGGCCGCTGCCTTCAATCTGGGAACCGTCGGATGGTCACCGCTCGGCGGTGGTTTGCTGACCGGTAAATACCGCAAAGGGGAAACCGGTCGTGCGCAGGGTTTGGGGGCGGTGATCCACGATGAGGACAGCGAGCGCAAGACCTCGACGGTGGACGCGGTGTTAGCGATCGCCGAAGAGACCGGCCACACGCCGGGCCAGATCGCAATCGCCTGGGTGCTGGCCAAGGGAACACTCCCGATCATCGGTCCACGCACGCCGGAGCAGATGGCCGATAACCTGGCGTCAGTCGAAGTTCAGCTGACGGCGGATCAACTGGCACAGCTGGACGCTGCCAGCGCCATGCCCCTTGGATTCCCACACGATAAGGTGGCTGCTTCAGCACCTTCGCTTGCCGGCGGCAAGGCAGACCTCATTGATGCAATGAACCGGGCCGTTCGATGAATCGAGTTTCCAGGCAGTCCGCCCATTGAATCAATCCGATGGCCGAAAGCGTCGTGCAAAGCGGTGTGGACATGGTGGGCATCGGAACGGCGTTGGCCATCGATCCTTATCTGCCGCATGACTGGCTGCTGGGCAAAGACAACGCCACGCAACTGCCGCCCATTACTTGGAAAAACAAGACCCTTGCGGCCTTGGCGAACATGGCGGTCGTGAAGTTTCAATTGCACAAACTGAGTCGGGCCAAAAAGCCCGATCCGAGGGTGTCGCCGTTGCGCGCGCTGATCCTGCAACAGCTCACCCTGGCATTTCGCACCCGCCAGTATCGGCTTTGGGTGGAGAAGCGTTCGCCCAGAAGCGGACACTAAGCGCCACGTATTTGCCTAAGGCCTATCGCCTGAGTAGAATGCGATTAATTATCAATCATGTACTTGCCGGGATTCCGATGCGCAGCGATGAAACACTAGGTACTGCAGATCTAGGGCTGCTCTATCGAACCCACCACTCGTGGTTATACGGCTGGCTAATCCGACGCATTGGATGTCGCGATAACGCAGCAGATTTGGCGCAGGACACCTTCGTACGCCTGCTCAAGTCCCGTCAGTCCAGCCCCTTGCGTGAACCACGCGCCTATTTGAGCAGTATCGCCCGCGGACTGATGATTGATCAGTATCGTCGTCGCGAACTCGAACGTGCCTACTTGGAAAGCATCATGTTGCTGCCTCAACACGAGGTGCCCTCGGAAGAAAGCCGACTGATGATTCTTGATGCGCTCGAGCGCATAGATCGCATGCTCGGTATGCTTAAACCGAGAGTTCGCCAGGCATTTTTATTTGCCCGACTCGACGGCCTGACGTGCGCGCAAATAGCCGAAAAGCTGGGCGTTTCCCGCGCGACGGTGGAACGCGACCTGGCCACGGCCCTGCAACACTGCTATCGCTTGCGTTATGTCGAGTCGTGAGCCGCAGACGCTGGATCCGGCCATTGTCGAGCAGGCGATCCAATGGCTGGTGCGCCTTCGCTTCAATCAAGCCGATGAACAGACACAGCGCACTTTTGAGCATTGGCTCCAGCAGCGCCCGGAGCATGTGTTGGCGTGGCAGCGTGTGGAAACGCTTGGGGATGAATTCGTCGGCGTGCCCGCTCAACTGGCGCGACAAACCCTTAATGGCACCCATCATGGAATGCGGCGGCGCGAAAGCCTGAAGCTACTGGGCCTATTGGCGACTGTCAGCACGGCAGCCTGGCTCGGCCGGGACTACACACCCGTACCCGCGATGCTTGCGCAGCAACGCAGCAGCACCGGCGAGCAACGACGCTTCCAACTCGATGATGGCAGCCTTATCCAGCTCAATAGTGATAGTGCCGTCGACAGCGATTTCGACGCCCAGCGACGCCTGATCATCCTGCGACGGGGTGAAATCATCGTGAATGTCGGTGCGGATCAACACTCGCCTCGAGCGCGACCGTTCTGGGTGCAATCCCGTGACGGGATCATGCGCGCCCAGAGCTCCCGCTTTCTGGCACGCGAGCTGGACGATGGCACTCTGGTCGCGGCTCAGGAAGGATCAGTCACGGTTTTCCCCGGCTCCAGTCAAACGCCTGCGAGCCGCAGCGTCCAGGCAGGCAATCAGCTGCTGTTCACATCAAGTGGCGCCCGAACGTTCAAAGGCAATGGCCTTGATCTATGGAGCTGGGGTGACGGGGTGATCAGTGCACGCAATATGCGCCTCAATGATTTCATCGTGGAGCTGTCGCGTTATCGCCCCGGGGTACTGCGCTGCGCCGAAGAGGTCGCTGATCGTCGCGTTTCCGGCACCTTCCAGCTCGCCGACAACGATCAGGTCCTGGCATTGATCGCGCAATCACTGCGCTTGCACATTGATTATCGGACCCGCTATTGGGTGACCGTGACCGCTGCCACCTGAGCCCATCGGAACTTTGCGCCACCTGAAAAAGAATGAGGTGCTTTCTCATTCTCGTTCGACCTCTAAGGAAGGCCGGAATACAGGCCAGTCTGCCGATGTCCTTTCTTGGAGCGAGAAAATGAGTTCGTCCCCGGTTTCACAGCGCCATCCATTAAATCGTGCCTTGCACGGTGCGATTTTGGGTTTGATCGTGAGCAGCTACGCATTGCCATCGCTGGCGCAAACCTCGAGCGCTGACCACAGCAACCAAGTCAAGCAGTGGAACATCGCTGCCGGCCCACTGGCGCCGGCGCTTGATCGTTTTGCGCGGGAGGCTGGCATCAGTCTTTCCTTCGACGCGTCGAGTGTAGTGAACCGCACCACGGCTGGCGTGAATGGCACGCTCGATACATCGGCAGCGCTGTCATCGTTGCTGCAGGGGAGCGAATTGCAAATCGAACAGCAAGGCCCGAATGCCTATCTACTGTCCCCTCGACCAAAGCCCGCCGGCCCGCTGGAGCTCGGCGCAACGGACGTCGAGGACTACCGCCTTGCCCCCCTCATCATCAATGCCAAGGTCAGGGTCAGTGCCGACGACGACGCCAACTCGGTGGTCGCCCAGGAGCTCTGGGTTGGCGGCAAGGTGGCAACCAGCATTCTCAATACACCGGCATCGGTGTCGGTGGTTACCAACAAGGAAATGGAGCAACGCAGCGTCAGCACCACGGAAGAGGCGCTGCAATACACGCCGGGCGTGGTCAGTGACTTCTATGGTACGGATGACCGCAACGACTATTTCCAGATCCGGGGCTTCCAGGCCACTACCTACCGTGACGGCTTGACCCTGAGTTCGATGCGCGGCGTACGCGAAGATCCATTCGCCTATGAACGCATCGAGATTTTGCGTGGCGCCAACTCCACGCTGTTTGGCCCCGCGGACCCGGGTGGTTCGGTGAACTTCGTGACCAAACAACCGCGCTTCGAGCAGTTTGGCCAAGGCTATGTGACCTACGGGTCGTTTGACCATGTCGAGACAGGCATCGATGTGGGGGATGCGCTGAACGACGAGAAAACCTTGGCTGGCCGCTTTACTGCCAAAGGCCAAAACAGCGACCGCGAGTACGATCACTCACAGGACGACAACCGGTTGGTGATGGGTGGCCTCACCTGGGCACCCACGGATTACACGTCAGCCACCGTGATTCTGGACTATCTGAAAACTGAAAGTTCGCCCAACAGTGGCGGCTATCCGCTGGACAAGGAATACGACCGCAGCAAGTTCTATGGTGAGCCCAGTTACAACTTCCACGATGTCGAGCGCACCAGCCTCAGCGGTAACGTCACCCATGACTTCGACAACGGCTTTGTATTGCGCAGCAATCTGCGTTACAGCAAGTTGACCGATGATTTTGGCTACGTTTATCTCAGCGACAGCGCCGCACGTGTCGGTACTACCGTTGACCGGTATCTGTTTGGAACGGACAGTGAGGCCGACCAGTTCAACGGCAATCTGATGCTGCAATACGATGCCCGCTTCGAGAACATCGACAGCAGCAGCCTGGTGGGCGTGGAGTACCTCGATTCGACCACCAAGGAAAGCTCGGTCTACGCCCTGACCACCCCGATTGACATTGCAAATCCCGTGTTTACTGGCGTTCCACGTTCAATCACGCCGTATGCCGTCAACAAGCGAGACGCGACCACCAAGGCCGTGTTCCTTCAGCAGAACCTATCGTTCTACGAGCGTTTCATCGTCACCGCGGGTATGCGCAACGACTCGATGGACCTTACCAGCAAAGGCTTGATATCCACGGAAAAAGACAACTTCTCCGAAACCTCCTACCGAGGTGCGTTGACCTATATCGTCAACGATGAGGTGTCCACCTATGTGAGCATGGTGGAATCCGTCTCGCCGCCTCAGGTTGGCGTAACACCGCAGACGGGCACGCAGTACGAAGTGGGCGTGAAGTATGCGCCGATGGGGATGGACGCACTGTTCTCCGCAGCCGTTTATGACCTGACCCAGGAAAACGTCACCATCGCCGTGGTGCTGCCGAGCGGCATCATTGAGCAACAGACGGTGGGTGAATCGCGGGCCCGTGGCCTCGACCTGGAGGCCAAGGCGCAGGTGACGCAGAACCTCAGCCTGATTGGTGGCTACTCCTATATGGAGTCCGAGGTACTGCGCGGTTCGTTGTACGACGGCAGCTCCCTGAAGGGTAATGAGTTCTCCACGGCGCCCCAGCATTCCGCTTCGCTCTGGAGTTATTACGACGTGCCCGGCACGGATGTCAGCGTTGGCTTGGGGGCACGCTATGTCGGCTCTTATTACTTCGATGCAGCCAACTCCGGCAAAAGCGATGGCACCACGCTGTTCGACGCCGCCTTCAACTACGAGATCGCCAAGGGCACCGACCTTGCGGTGAACGTCAGCAACCTGCTGGATGAGCAGCACGTGGTCGGTTCCGGCACAGCGAACTTCTACAACCCGGGTCGCGAGATTACCGCCAAAGTGAGTTACAACTGGTAAGCAGGCGTGTAAGCCCAATGCTGTTCACTTAAGGCAATCGACAAACCCGTGGCGAGGGAGCTTGCTCCCGCTGGGCCGCGAAGCGGCCCCAAAACCTGCCAAGTGCGGCGTATCAGACACACACCGCATCGCCGGTTTACGACTGCTTCGCAGCCGAGCGGGAGCAAGCTCCCTCGCCACAGGGCCATCATTTTTCTTAAGTGAACGGCATGGGGTATAAGCCTTTTTTCCATAGTCGTGCGCTGTCCAGCGTCCGTTTCTGGGCCGAAAGTCGCCTGTTGCGGCACAGTCCATGGCCAGATTTCTAGATGTTCACAGCAACCCAGAGGGGATGCACCTCCCCAGCACTCCGAAATCTGCCCACCGCCAAGCTTTGCTTTCATCAGTACTTCCCGCTAAAGTCGGTCCCCGGGCGTTTGCTGCGCCTGCGGTCCGCGCGAAGGGGTCATCCCCAAGGCAGGTTTTTCGAATTTTTCATTCCAACTCCCGGCTTGTCGGCGGACCGAGCCCTGTAAGGAGTTGGCATGCCCGCCACCAACGCTTCCCGTCATCACGGTCTCCTCGATTTACCCTTCCTGCGTAAGCGCGCCAAGCGTCTTTTGAAGGCACTGAAAAACCATGAAGCCGACAATGTGCGTGAGCAGCTGCGCGCAATGGGCTTGTCTGGCCCGGACTATCGACTGGCCGACACACAATGGCTGGTTGCCCGTGAGGCTGGTTTCGCCAGTTGGCCCAAGCTGATTACCCACACCGATGGCGTGACGTTCGCCGCACGTCATCCGGGGTTCGTTGCGACTAACGAAGCGGCGGTCCAGCATTGGCGATGCGGTAACGACATCGAGCACAGCCTGCGGGTGGCTGGTTTTTCAGGTTCGTTTCATATGTTTGATGATCCGATGGTGATGGGTCCGGTCCCCGCATTACCTGACGATGATTACTGGTCAGTGCGAGCCAATTTCCTGGTACAGGCATTTGGGCTCTCTCACCGTGATATTCAACAGCGCCAGGCCATGCAGCGTGACGCGCTGGCAAAACTGGACGCGGACGGTGAACTGGTACTGTGGTGCGAGGGCGATGCCTACGATCAATTGTTTCTGATCCGGTTACTGGCGAGTTTACCGGCCTTGCCGCGCAGGCTCGAATTGATTGAAATCAGCCGGGTACCCGGCGTGGAGCGCTTTATTGGCATTGGTCAGCTTGCCCCGGATTTGCTCCCCTGGCTCTGGTCGCAACGGCGCTCGCTCGGTGAGGACGCGTTGGCACTGGCGCGCGAAGCATGGGCCGCCTACACCGCAGCAGACCCAGGCGACTGGGCAGGCCTTGCAGCACACTTGCATCCCGCGCTGCCGCTGCTCGGGCCTGCTTTGGCGAGACAACTGCAGGAGCTTCCCGGGGCAGGCGACGGCTTGAGTCTGACTCAGCGGCTGGTGCTGCGTGTGCTCGCCGATCATGGCGAGCTGCCTGCTGGTAAGGTGTTCAGCCATCTAATGATGAGCTACGAGCCTCTGCCTTATCTGGGCGACCTGATGTTCCATGCGCTGCTGCGACCGTTGATCGATGCACCACACCCCTTGGTGCATGAACAGCCGGGACGTGAATGGCAGAGGCGCCTTGTTCGTGTGACGGCCTTGGGCGAGCAAATGTTGCTCGGGCATATCAACTGGCTCGATTACGCGCCAGCAGAGCGTTGGGCCGGCGGGGTGCGTATCGTTGCTGATCGGTCACCTTGGGTAGTGAATAGCGACGGGCGGGTGTGGCGTCGCTGAACAAGTCTTCAACTCACGGCCACACTTCAATATCCACCACAACAAAGGAGCCTCAAATGCCTACCGCTCACGTCTTCATCGCCACCAGCCTGGATGGTTTCATTTCTCGGCCCGACGGTGACATCGACTGGCTCTTGCAACGCGACGACCCATCCGAGGACCACGGCTATCAAGACTTCATCACCGACAAGGACGTCATCGTGATGGGGCGCGGGAGCTATGAAAAGGTACGGACCTTCGACACCTGGTTCTACGACCGGCCCGTGGTGGTGCTGTCCAGACAGTTGGCCGATTCGCCGGTGCCCGAGGCGTTGAAGAATAAGCTGCGTTTCTCCAACCTGGCACCGAAGGCGTTGATGACGGAGCTGGCAAGCCAAGGCGTGCAGCGCGTCTATGTGGATGGCGGGCGGGTGGTGCAGTCGTTCCTGCGCGAGGGCTTGGTGACCGATATGGTGATTACCACCGTTCCGGTGTTGATTGGCTCGGGGCGGCCGTTGTTTGGCGGGCTTGAGCAGGATGTGGATTTGAAACTCGTATCCAGCCGCAGCTTTGCGTCGGGCTTGGTGCAATCCACTTACCGATTGCTCCCATGACCCGCCGGTTCAACGCACACGATCACGGCTTTGCGCCGCCAAATCCAGGGCCTTTTGCATGTCCAGCCGTGCCGAGCGGCCGACGTCCTTGTCGTTGAGTTGGTAGCGGCGTTCCGACGGCAGGATGGGCGCGGTGAGGTCTTCGCCGTCCATCTGTTCGAAGTCGTGGTTTTCGCCGATGGTCATGGCGCTACGGCGTAACAGCATGCGCAATTGCTCGGGTTGCAGTTGCGGGTTGATGGACAGCATCGCCGCCAGCAGGCCCGCGACCATGGGCGTGGCGTAGGACGTGCCGCAATGCACGGCGCTGTCCTGGCCGGCGCTGCTCGTCGAGGCGTGGGCGCAAGCGGCGGCGGTGATGTCGACGCGCATGTCGATGTTCGAGGAGCTGCGCTTGACCGCATAGGCCGGGTCGTCGACGGCAACGCCAGTATGCTCGCTGCGCTGGTGCCCGCCGACCACGAGCAATTGCTCTGTGATGAAGGATGAGGGCAGGCGATATTCGTCGCTGCCCGAGAAGGAAGAACCATTGCCGGCGGAGTTCACCACGATCACGTCGGGATGCGCCTTGCGCAGCCAAAGGAAAAACTCTTCCAGCAGTTCTTCGTAGCCACCCATGGCGAGGCCCGAGCGCAGCAGCGAGTCGACGTCATCGCCCTTGATGTCTTTGGCGCCGACGCGGTGGATGCCCCAGCTCCAATTGAGCACACGCACGCCGTCTTCCACGAGGTTGACCGAGGCGGCGATGTTGGCGGTGATGCCAGCATCGGAGTTACGTTCGACGATGACCTCGAAGCCACCGCTGGCCTTGTCCAGGCCACGGAGGAAACCGGTGTTGCCGCTGTCATCCCAACGTGCGGCGAGGATGCCGGCGACGGTCGTGCCGTGATTGTCCGGTTTGTCTGCATCGCGGGCGTAGACGCAAGTGCGCGGCGGCGAGCAGGCGCCGACGTCGTCCGCGAAATCCGTCGTGTCGAAGTCCACATCGCGCTCGATCAGGCCAATGCGCACCGGTTGCGGCTGGATGGGTGGCTGACGGCCGGGGATGCGCCGTTGGTAATAGTTCACCGCGTCGAGAAAGCGATTCGCGGCCCATTCGTCGGAGTCCAGGGCGGGTTTTTTCGGTTCTTCAGGATGGGCAGCGGCCTGCTCGGTTTCTTCGGCAGAGGACTCCTCGATCACCACGGCATCCACGCTGGTCTCGCTGCCCAGGCGCAGCACCAGTGCATCGCGCTGCACCAGGTCCTTGGCGGGCAAGCGAAGTTGGTACAGGTTCAGCGGCGCGATGCTGCCGACCACCTTCGCGCCGTACTTGTGGGCCAGGCGCTCGGCTTCCTGGCGGCCATCACGGTCTTCCTCGATCAGCACGCTGACCAGGTCGACATAAGTGGTCAGGCCGTCCATGTTCTTCGCCACTGCGTCCGGCCCGGCGGCCAGCACGTGACTGTTGCGCAAGGTCAGCCAGGCGGCGTTGCTGGTGCGTAGGCCGTCTTCCAGCCAGAGCGGGCCGCTTTGGTAATCGGCGGCGTCCAGGCGCACGCGCAGGTTGTTCCCTTCGCGTTGGACCATGTCTGCGGGTATTGCCTTTGCTCCCAACTTCAGTTGCGGCGTTGCATCACCCAGCCCGCGCGCTGTCAGGCACCAATCCTGGTGCTGGCTTTGCAACAGGTCGCCGCAGCGTTTCAAGCTTTCCAGGCGCAGCGGTTCCGGTGCCGCGGCCGCTGTGCCGGCAGCCAAGGTGAACAGCGTAGCGAGGGCAGCAAGTCGTAGGAGCATGGGCCAGGTTTCTTTGTCGAGGGTCTTGTTGCTCCGACTGTGATGCGGCGTGCTTCGTTCAGCGGGATAACGAGATTCAGCGAATACCCATTCCGGTTCAAAAGCTCTCGAGGCGCACTGCAACACCTGCTTGCCGTGCGAGTTCGATCATGGCTTCGACCTGGTCGGTATCGGCAATGAACCCGACATATTCGTCGCTACCAGCGTCCAGGTGCAGGTAGCGTTTGTCGAACGCCATGAGCCATCGGTCGAAATTGGCCAGCGTCTCCGACATCGGCAGCGTACCCTCATAGCGGTAGGGGTAAGTTTCTTTTACCCCGCTGGCGCTGACCAGATAGGGCACCAGATACTCGAAACCATCAAAGCCTCTCCAGTCGACGCCTAGCAACGCCAAGTGTTCGAGCTTCTGGCCTTTGTCTGCATCCAGCAAGCCTTCCACCAGCGCGGTGGCCGGCTCCTGGCCCGAGCCGTAAATGCGCAGCACGCGCCTGACCAGCCTGGCACGTTCGGCGTCTGGTATACGGGCCAGTAGGGCTTGGGTAAACGCCTTCAGTTCGGCGCGATAAGGATGCAGCTCCCGCATGATCGCCGCGTCGCTGAGCGTCGTTTCCTCCGGTGGCGGCAGGGTAAAGCGGCCGCCGAACAAGCGATCAAGAATGCCCATTTTTTTTCCGTTCCTTGGGTTGTCGATCTTTTCCAGTCTACTGTTATACGCATCCCACATGAACGCGATACCGGATATCCCGATCAAAAGGGTCGTCCGGGTTTTCGTAGGCTTCTAGTATTTCCAAGAAGCCCATTCGCTCAAGGCTCGCCAGATCTTCGAGGGTCCAATCAAAAGGGAAGTCGCTGGAAAAGCTTTCGCCCTGGTGTTCAATCCAATGAAAAACCGGGAAGGGCAGGTAACCGAGCCATTCCGATCGATAGGTGATCTCGTCAGATTCGCCACCGATCACCATGGCGCGGATCTGGTTCTTGATGATTGTTTGGCGTTCATCCATGGTGTTTCGATCCCGATTAATGATTGACTGCGTATTCTGTGTAGAATCCGTTTTCTCCAGAATTCAAAGGATTGAGCCTGTTAATCACTTGCCATGTCCGGTACGTTATTGACCCCTCGCAGTTTCCTGCACCCGGTTCTTGATTGAGCGGTTGGACGCTTGAATCAATGCAATATTTCACATCACATCACCTCACAAACAGACATCACAACGACAAGGAATGTCACCTCATGAAAACCATCGATCGTGCTTTGCTAGGCTTCGGAATATTGATTCCATTCTGGCTGCTTTTGGGTGTCGCACTGACTGCCCGGGCCTACCCAGGCTATAGCCATCTGGATCAAGCCATGAGCCAACTAGGCGCCGTTGGATCGCCAACCCACAGCTTCTCTGCCTGGGTGAACAACTTTCCCCTGGGTGTGATGTTCGTGCTTTTCGCTCTAGGCGTGGCGAGACGGTTCAAGGCATCGCGGATGGCCTTGCTTAGCGCCGCACTGATTTTCGTCCACGGTTTGGCAAGTTTCGTGGCCGGCTATTTTTCCTGTGACCAAGGTTGTGCGCCGGTTCAGCCGTCGGTTTCGCAACAGAACCACAACCTTGCGGGATTGGTGATGTTTATCTCGCTTACCCTGGCGGGGGCGTTGTGGGCGTTCCTTGGCAAGTCGCTGCTTTCGTCGTCCAGGTTCGCCATGTTCTCGGCGATCTGCGTAGTCCTGGCCATTGTGACCGTTGTGCTGATGGCGACGGCGTTGGCCGACGGGCACTTGTTTGGCCTGTACCAGCGGCTCAACTATGGGGTTTCGGTGGTCTGGGTTGCGTCGTTGGCCGCTGTTGCCCTAAAGGGTGATGCCGATATGAAGGTTGCGTACGCCCGTTAAAGGCAGCAAAGAAATCTCCTAGTGCTGGCCTACGTGATTTTTCCACGGCAGATAATCCACCCGGACCACGCGCTTCGCAGTGCCGTCAGCTTTCACTTGAAAGTCAGGCATCTTTGCGACGTTCAACTCTAGGCATTGCTGGGTGAGTGTCTGCCGTAACTCAGGATTGGGTTGAAAGTATTCCGGGCGCAGGCTGTGTTTTTCAAGTTCTACGTCGCACCGAATGACCTCACCCTTCGCGTTCGCCGTGAAGTCGAAGCGGGCGGTGCCGAAAGCGCTCAGGGACTGCTTTGCAACGACGTTGTCCCAAAAGAAACGACTTTCAACGGCATCCCGTTGGCGTAGACGTTCGTGATCAGCCATTGACGGCGTCTCCCCTGATGCGATCAAGGGCGCGATGATTTCGAGGCCGCCATCCTTTGGACTCTGGAGATTTTCCGGGAGGGGGCCCCACGCTCTACTCCAGCAAACGTCGGCCATGAGGTTCACCAAACGGGAGGGGGTGCCGGCTTCAGCAGACTTAGCCTCGCAAAGCCGCACATCTCCCTGGCGATCCAGCTTCATCGTTAACTTGACACTTCCCCGCAGACCTTCGGGATTGGCGTAGAGCGCGTCGCGAACCAAGGTGGCACGCAGAACCCTGATGTAACGTCTTTCTTCCAGCCGTTTGATTTCTTCCGAAGTAAGGAATGTCGGCATGGACTTCCCGCCGCTGTCGACCCAGGCGTCCATTTTCTGTTCATAGGTCGCCTGATGGCAGCCAGGAAGAACGGCCAAGGCTGCCGCCCCTATCAGGATGGGGATTGTGCGACGGCGGTAGGTAAGGGGGCTCATTCATGCGCTCCTTGCGGTTAAGGGGCGTATCTTGCCTTGAATGAGCAGCGCTTCAAAGAAGGGGCGCGACGTGGCTCAGCTTTCCGGGGACGTAATGGGCGCGTCATTGGCTTCAGCTGCCAATTTCAGGCGGTCGGCTTTGCTGATGTATTGATTCTTGTTTTTGGGCGCCAGCTTGGCACTGGCTTTCTTGGCGTTAGCCTTCAATAACTGGTTTATTTTCTTGCGGCGATTCATGTTGTTCTGCTCAGCGTGTCAATGTCCGGATGGTATCAGTTTTCCGTTTTCTCAGGATTGTTCCTGACGTTGGCGACAGGCCTTGTGGGAAATGACCGTTGCTCAATAAATAACTGACGATGCACGTGCCGCCAATCAGTCATCCGATTCGACGTCGACATGAAGCTGCCTCAGGTCACGCTGACCGCGATCCAATTCGTTATAAAGCCGTAGCTGTCGCAGCCTTTCTTGACATCGGCGTAGTACTGCATCAGCTCCCATGGCGCGTAATTATCGACTGAATACTGGCCATAAATGGGATCAAAAAATACCAGCTCCCTACCTTTATTCGACGCCGCTACAGCGTGCGCTCCTCCACCGGAGAAGATAAAGGCTATTACATAGTGCCCTTCTGACTTGGTGACCAAGTCGAGCCAGCCGTTGTGGTCGCTCAAAATAGATCCAACATCTTTGCCAACCTCCGCTGCGCTAACGCAGAATGCAGCCGCCATCGCTTGGTAATAGGCCTCGCCCAGCATGCCCTCCGCTCCGTAGGCGCCCTTTTTGTTCTGCCGCACCTGCTGCGACTGCATCGCTTGCGCTGCGACCATGAGTGGCATGTGCGTGATTAACTCATTCTTGCTCTGAAGCTTGCGGTTCAACTTTATGCTTTGACGGCACCAGAGCATCGAGTAAGCGAAGCAGTTGCCGTTTTTCTTTTGATCCTTCAGTGCTTTTTGAAGAAAAGGATTGGCGCTGGCGCCAAACTTGGTTCCAAAAGAGTGTTCTACGTTATTCAAGCCCAACGCTGGCCAGTCTAGGTTCATGCTTACTCTCCTTGTAACGCTATGAATTTTTGAAGGTTAACGTTGAAACATACCTTTCCTGCCTATCGACAGGGATGCTCTGACTGGCTGTTGGTTTACGCCAGAAACGATTCCAACCTCGAAGAGGGTATGCGTTGAGAAATGGTAGCCAAGCAAGCAGCATTCTGCCATCAACGCCAGGCGAACATTTTCCATCTGCCATGAGCGCTGGCGAGGCACGATCACGCTACCCGTATTCTTGCAACGCGTAGGTGCTGTTTCGGGTAGCAATCGGTCCGAGGGAGGCGACGTCCCTGCTGGCCTCGTAATTGCGGCGTACCACCGGGTGGCCGAGGTAGCGCAATGGATCGACCACATCCTTGCGAATCAACGGGCCGCCGGGGAGTCTGGCCACGCCCCACATCGACTGGGCCAGATATTACTTCAGATTGCTCTGGAAGAACGTCGTCAGCTTATCGAACGGAATGAGGTCGACCCGATCATAAAGATCGACATGGCCAGCCCCAGGAATGATGACAAGCTCCTTGGGCTGACCGGCGAGCTTATAAGCCTCCTCGCTGAATTCCCGGGAGTGCGCATCGGCCCCAGCAATGAACAACATCGGATGCGGTGAAATGGTCTCGATGTCATTGAGCGGGTAGAAGTTCATGAACTTGATGTTGCTGGTCAGCGTCGGGTGCGTGGTCAGGTCTTTCGACGAGCCGGATGGCGTGAACTCGCCGCGCGGGGTGCGGTAAAAATCAAAGAATTCACGTTGGATAGGATGAGTGTTGGCGTCCAACTGGTGCACCGTACCGCTGGTATAAAGCGTTTCACCGCCAGCGAACTCGACGTTACGCTGCTGGGTGGCTTGGGCAATGATCGACCGGCGCTGTTCGAGCGTTTGGGAATGCTTCAACCCGTTGCGATTGACGCCGCCCATGTCGTACATGCTCACCGTAGCAATGGCTTTCATGCGTGGGTCGATCTTGGCTGCGCTGATCACGAAGCTGCCACTGCCACAGATGCCGATCGCGCCAATCCGCTCCTTGTCGACGAAAGGCTGGGCGCTGAGAAAGTCCACCGCGGCGCTGAAGTCCTCGGCATAGATATCCGGCGAGACGGCATTACGCGGCCGCCCCTCGCTTTCGCCCCAGAACGACAAATCCAGGGAAAGGGTCACGAAGCCTTTTTCCGCCATTTTCGTGGCATAGAGGTTGGCGCTCTGCTCCTTGACCGCGCCCATCGGGTGGCCGACGACAATCGCCGGACTCCGGGTCTTGCCATTGAGTTTTTTCGGAATGAACAGGTTACCTGCCACGTTCATTTGATATTGGTTCTTGAAATTGACCTTCTGTACGGTTACGTCATCGCTGGTATAAAAGTTATCTGCGCCGTTGGACATATCGGCTCCTATGGCTGTGAGCGAAGTGACAAGAAGGGTGAGTAAAACGATGATCTTTTTCATTGGGGATCCTGTCGATGGGGTGTCATCAGTGTTGGGAAAAGCTCACTTGCACATCTCGCCGGCCCAGCGCTTGAGCCAACTTCGCGGTGTCGTCCACTTGCCCAAGGCGGGTGTAGGCGTAGGTCGAGTTGAAGTTCGAATAAAAGATGACCAGGGTGTCCGTGCCATACAGCATCAAATCGCCGTTGCGGATCGTTCCCGGCTTGCTGGCTTCGGCTGGTAGCACCTGGGGAAGGGTGGCGTATTTCTCGTTACGGTTGAGATCGCTCATCGCCACCGTCAGCGGCAACAACGTGACAAACGCGCGGGTGGCCGCGTTGTCGGCCAAGGTGATGGCGAAGCGGTGTTCGCCGACGGTCATCCACATCACCCTGTTCTCCGTTTTCGAGGGCGCCGACGCGGCACCACTCATCGTTGCGTAGCCGCCAAACACGAGCATTACCGCCAGCAAACCACGCCGGGCCGATCGCATCGCAGTTGTGCATGGGTGTCTGTTCATAGGGTTCATGGTGACTTGCGAACAGTGGTGCGACTAGCTAATGAATGCTTAACAAGGCTATAAGCATGGCTAATCAATTTGCTTGAAGTGCTGCTGCCATGGTCAAAAGAAACCTCAACGATCTGCTGTCTTTCGTCACGGTGGCGCGCGAAGGCAGCTTCACGCGAGCTGCCGGGGCGCTGGGCGTCACCCAATCGGCGCTGAGCCAGGCAATCAGCGGGTTGGAAGCACGCTTGCAGATCCGCTTGCTGACGCGGACCACCCGCAGCGTTTCGCCGACCCTTGCGGGCGAACGGCTGTTGCACGCCATCGGTAATCGCTTCGATGAAATAGAAGCCGAGCTGGATAGGCTCACGGAAATGCGCGACAAGCCCGCGGGCACTGTGCGCATCACCTGCGGCGATCATGTCCTGCGCACGACCTTGCTGCCCAAACTGACCGGGCTGCTGCACGATTACCCGGATATCAATGTCGAGTTCGACGTCTGCTACGGATTTCGGGACATCGTGGCGGATCGTTTTGATGCGGGCGTGCGGCTGGGCGACACCATCGACAAGGACATGATCGCGGTCCCGATCGGCCCTGCGTTGCGGATGGCTGCCGTGGCTTCGCCAGCGTACTTTGCCAATCGTGCCGTTCCCGGGCACCCGCGTGATCTGGTGAACCATCGTTGTATCAACCAGCGTATGCCAACATCGGGCGGGCTCTATGTGTGGGATTTCGAGCGGCGGGGCAAGCAGGTGAACGTACGAGTGGACGGCCAACTCATTTTCAACACGTCGACTCATATCGTGCAGGCGGCGGTCGCTGGGCTGGGCGTCGCCTACCTGCCAGAAGAGGAGTTTGAACCCCATCTTCAAGAGGGGCGGCTGATGCGCGTGCTGGAAGATTGGTGTCCGCCATTTTCAGGCTACTATCTGTACTACCCCAGCCGGCGGCAGCCTTCGCCTGCGTTTACATTGGTTGCCAATGCGTTGCGCCAAGCCGATTAAGGGCGAGCGATGGTTCACATAACCACAGTGGGCGCATGTCGATTTCGTTCAGGCGGCGCGGATTAACGGGCAGGGCTTTCAAGAAGTCGCTTTCAGAACACGTTTCGTCGTCCATGTGCAATCGCCAACCCCCGGGAGTGGCAAGCTGTGAGAATGCCTCGGACCAGGTGCGCCAAAGACACCTGGCCGGAGAGCGAGAATGGCGATCGGATGTGCCACGCTACCGTGACGTGGGCCGGACGCCGCAGCCAAGACTCCGGACGGCTGCCGCTATGCGGCGGTGTCGTTCGAGATGCCGAGGTACGTTTATGCCCGATGAGACGCTTCACCTGCCCATGATCCACAGCGTGCTTGCGCGCGAAAAGGACACCCCCGGTGCCTTGCTGCCCATTCTCCATGCCATCCAGGCAGGCTGCGGGTATGTCCCCGACAGCGCCGTCCCGGAGATCGCCCACGCCCTGAACCTCAGCCTGGCTGAAGTGCGCGGGGTCATCAGTTTCTACCACGATTTCCGTACCACGCCGCCGGCGCGCCATACCCTGCGCCTGTGCCGGGCCGAGTCCTGCAAGAGCATGGGCGCCGAAGCCCTGGCTGCGCAGTTGCGCGAGCAACTGGCGCTGGACGATCACGGCACCAGCGCCGACGGCAGTATCAGCCTGCGGCCGGTCTATTGCCTGGGCGCCTGCGTCTGCTCGCCGGCCCTGGAACTGGACGGGGAGTTGCATGCGCGGATCACGCCCGAGCGCCTGCGTCAGTTGGTGAATGACTGCAGGGAGGAGGGCGCATGCTGACGCTCTGTATCCCCCGCGATTCGGTGGCCCGTGCCGTGGGCGCGGACAAAGTCGCGGCTGCGTTGGCCGTTGAGGCTGAACGTCGACAGTTGCCGTTGCAGGTGTTGCGGACCAGTTCCCGTGGCCTCTATTGGCTGGAGCCACTGGTTGAGTTGGAGACGCCTGAAGGGCGCTTGGGTTTTGGCCCGGTCACGGCCCAAGACGTGCCGGCCCTGCTCGATGCGCTGGCCCATGATCCGGGCAGCCATCCTGCTGCCCTGGGGCTGGTGGAGAACATTCCTTATCTGAAAAGCCAGCAGCGCCTGTTGTTTGCCCGTGCTGGCATCACCCGGCCCTTGTCCCTTGATGACTATCGTGCCCAAGGCGGGTTTCTCGGCCTGGCCCGGGCGATCCAGATGGATGGCGCCGAGGTGGTCGCCAGCGTGCTGGACTCCGGCCTGCGCGGCCGCGGCGGCGCGGCGTTCCCGGCGGGCATCAAGTGGCGCACTGTGCGTGACGCGCAGGGGCCGCAGAAGTACGTGGTCTGTAATGCCGACGAAGGCGACTCCGGCACGTTTGCCGACCGCATGCTGATGGAAGGCGACCCCTTCCTGCTGATCGAAGGCATGATCATCGCCGGCATCGCCGTGGGCGCGACCATGGGCTACATCTACGTGCGTTCGGAATACCCGGACGCCGTCAGTACGCTGAACGACGCGCTGCACATCGCTCGCGAGGCCGGTTACCTGGGCACGAACGTGAGCGGCAGCGGTCGCGCCTTCGAGCTGGAAGTGCGAGTCGGCGCCGGCGCCTATATCTGTGGCGAGGAAACCGCGCTGCTGGAATCCCTCGAGGGCAAGCGCGGCACGGTGCGCGCCAAGCCGCCGCTGCCGGCGCTGCAAGGCCTGTTCGGCTTGCCGACGCTGGTGCATAACGTACTGACCCTGACCTCGGTGCCGATCATCCTGGAGAAAGGCGCGCAGTTCTATCGCGACTTCGGCATGGGCCGCTCCCTGGGCACGATGCCGTTCCAACTGGCCGGCAACGTCCGTCATGGCGGCTTGGTGGAGCGCGCTTTCGGCCTGAGCCTGCGGGAGTTGGTGGAAGGTTATGGCGGCGGTACCGCCAGCGGTCGTCCGCTGAAGGCCGCGCAAGTGGGCGGGCCGTTGGGCGCCTGGGTGCCGCCTTCGCAATTCGATACGCCGCTGGACTACGAAGCGTTCGCCGCCATGGGCGCGATGCTCGGCCACGGTGGTGTGGTGGTCGCCGACGACAGCCTGGACATGGCCCAGATGGCCCGGTTCGCCTTGCAGTTCTGCGCCGAGGAATCCTGCGGCAAGTGCACGCCGTGCCGGATCGGCTCCACCCGTGGGGTGGAAGTGGTGGACCGCTTGATCGCCAGCACCGAAGCCGGTGACCGCCAGGAACAGGCCCTGCTGTTGCAGGACCTGTGCGACACCCTGCAATACGGTTCGCTCTGTGCCCTCGGTGGGATGACGTCCTACCCTGTCGCCAGCGCCCTCAAGCATTTCCCCGCCGACTTCGGTCTGGCGACCACGGAGGCTGACCAATGATCACCATCTTCGATCCCAGCACCGATATCGACCTGGGCACCCCGGCGCGTGACAGCGACGTGCAGGTCAGCCTGACCATCGACGGGCGCGAAATCAGCGTCGCCGCCGGCACCTCGGTCATGCGCGCCGCTGCCATGCTCGGCACCACCATTCCCAAGCTCTGCGCCACCGACAGCCTGGAAGCCTTCGGCTCCTGCCGCATGTGCCTGGTAGAAATCGACGGCATGCGCGGCTATCCCGCGTCCTGCACCACGCCGGTAACGGAGGGCATGGTGGTGCGCACGCAAACCTCCAAGCTCGCCACGCTGCGGCGCAACGTGATGGAGCTGTACATTTCCGACCACCCGCTGGATTGCCTGACCTGTTCGGCCAATGGCAACTGCGAGTTGCAGACCGTGGCGGGGCAGGTGGGCCTGCGCGAAGTGCGCTACGGCTACGAGGGCGCCAACCACTTGGCCGAGGCCAAGGACGTTTCCAACCCGTATTTCGACTACGACCCGAGCAAGTGCATCGTCTGCAGCCGCTGCGTACGCGCCTGTGAGGAAATCCAGGGCACCTTCGCCCTGACGATCACTGGGCGCGGTTTCGATTCCCGGGTGGAAGCGGCCGGCGGTGACAACTTCCTCGATTCCGAATGCGTGTCCTGCGGCGCCTGCGTGCAGGCGTGTCCGACGGCGACCCTGATCGACAAGAGCGTCGTGGAGATCGGCCAGCCGGAGCGCAGCGTCATCACCACCTGCGCCTATTGCGGCGTGGGCTGTTCGTTCCGCGCCGAGATGAAAGGCGAACAACTGGTGCGCATGGTCCCGGACAAGAACGGCCAGGCCAACCACGGCCATTCCTGCGTCAAGGGCCGCTTCGCCTGGGGCTACGCCACGCACCCGGATCGCATCACCAAACCGATGATCCGCAAGCACATCAACGACCCGTGGCAGGAAGTCAGCTGGGACGAGGCGGTCACCTATGCCGCCAGCGAACTGCGCCGGATCCAGCTCAAGTACGGGCGCGATTCCATCGGCGGCATCACCTCCAGCCGCTGCACCAACGAAGAAACCTACCTGGTGCAGAAACTGGTGCGTACCGCGTTCGGCAATAACAACGTCGACACCTGCGCCCGTGTCTGCCACTCGCCTACCGGTTACGGTCTCAAGCAGACCCTGGGCGAGTCCGCCGGCACGCAGAATTTCGATTCGGTGATGAAGGCCGACGTGATCATGGTGATGGGCGCCAACCCCACCGACGCGCACCCGGTGTTCGGCTCCCAGCTCAAGCGCCGCTTGCGCCAGGGCGCACGACTGATCGTCATCGACCCACGGCGCATCGACCTGGTGGATTCGCCCCACGCCCGCGCCGAGCTGCATTTGCAACTGCGTCCGGGTACCAACGTGGCGATGCTCAACGCGCTGGCCCATGTGATTGCCACCGAAGGCTTGATAGACCAGCCTTTTGTCGAGGCTCGCTGCGAGGCGGCGGACTTTGCCCGCTGGCGCGATTTCGTCAGCCAGCCGGAAAACTCGCCCGAAGTCCTCGGCCCGGTGTGTGGCGTGCCTGCCGAGCAGATCCGCGCCGCCGCACGGCTCTACGCCACTGGCGGCAACGCGGCCATCTACTACGGCCTCGGCGTTACCGAGCACAGCCAGGGCAGTACCTCGGTCATGGGGATTGCCAACCTGGCCATGGCCACCGGCAACATCGGTCGCGAAGGTGTCGGGGTGAACCCGCTGCGTGGGCAGAACAACGTCCAGGGCTCCTGCGACATGGGCTCGTTCCCCCACGAACTGCCCGGCTATCGGCACATCTCCAACGAAGCGGTGCGCGCCGAGTTCGAGCAAGCCTGGAACGTGACCTTGCAACCCGACCCGGGCCTGCGTATCCCGAACATGTTCGAGGCGGCGCTGGACGGCACCTTCAAGGCGCTTTATTGCCAAGGTGAAGACATCGCCCAGAGCGACCCCAACACCCAGCATGTGACGGCCGCGCTGTCCGCGCTGGAATGCGTGATCGTCCAGGACATCTTCCTCAACGAGACGGCCAAGTTCGCCCACGTGTTCCTGCCGGGCAGCTCGTTCCTCGAGAAGGATGGCACCTTTACCAACGCCGAACGCCGCATCTCCCGCGTTCGCAAGGTGATGGACCCGTTGGCCGGCAAGGCCGATTGGGAAGCCACCATCGCCCTGGCCGACGCCCTGGGCTACAAGATGCATTACAACCATCCTTCGGAAATCATGGATGAAATCGCCCGCCTGACGCCGACGTTCTCCCGCGTCAGCTACGCCGAACTGGAGCGCCACGGCAGCCTGCAATGGCCGTGCAACGATGCCGCGCCGGACGGCACGCCGACCATGCACATCGAGCAGTTCGTGCGCGGCAAGGGCCGCTTCATGCTCACCGGCTACGTGCCCACCGAGGAGAAGGTCAACAACCGTTATCCGCTGCTGCTGACCACCGGCCGTATCCTCAGCCAATACAACGTCGGCGCCCAGACCCGGCGCACCGAAAACGTCGCCTGGCACGAGGAGGACCGTCTGGAAATCCATCCGACCGATGCCGAGAACCGCGGGATCGTCGACGAAGACTGGGTCGGCATCGGCAGCCGTGCCGGGCAAACGGTACTGCGCGCGAGGGTGACCGAGCGAGTGGCACCGGGCGTGGTCTACACCACGTTCCACTTCCCGGAATCGGGCGCCAACGTGATCACCACCGACAACTCCGACTGGGCCACCAACTGCCCGGAATACAAAGTCACGGCGGTGGAGATCGTGCGGGTCAGCCAGCCTTCGGAATGGCAGAAGCGTTACCAGGCGTTCAGTGATGAACAAGGGCGCCTGCTGAGGGAGCGTCGCCATGCCGAGAAAGCGGAGGTGCGTCGATGAGCTCTGAAAGCCTGATCAAGATGGCCAACCAGATCGGTCAGTATTTTGCCAGTGAGCCGGACCACGCGGTGGCGGTGCGTGGTGTATACCAGCACATCAAGAGCTTCTGGACGCCGACCATGTGCCGCGACTTGATGGCCTGGCAAACGAAACATCCCGACGCTGTCCTGCACCCGTTGGTATTGGCGGCGTTGATGGAGTTTGCAGAAGCGGCTTAGGAAGGAATGCTGTAGAACCTGCACACAGCCCCGGCCGGCGCCCTCGTCAACGACGAAGGGAACCGACCGGGGCTGTGTGCATTTCAGTTATTGAAGAATCAGTTCCGGGATGGATGAGCCGCCCAGTGTTTCATTTCTTCGGCAATGAAGTGGCTCACCAGGTCGCTGTACATTTTTTCGATGGCATCCGGGCTCAGGCCCTCGGCCTCGGCCCATTCCCGCCGTGTCGCCAGCATCGCCTTGAAACGCTCCGGCGCCCGTACCGATGTCGCCAACGTCTTGAACTTCGAGGCCGCGAGTACGTATTGAAAACGTTTGCCCAGCAGTTTGATGACGGCCTGATCGAGAGCATCGATTTCGCCTCGGATGTCCTCCATGTTGATGCATTCCGAGGGTTGTAGCCGACTGCAGACTTCCATGTGGATCACTCCTTTGGTTTGAGCAGGATCGGCCCAGCCTGGGCCGATGTTCTGATGTGGGGTTAAAAATCCCAGTCCTCGGCGCTGATGACCCGGCAAAAGGGCCCGGCCAGCGTTGTGTTGTGATGGGCAATGATCACGGGCGCCTTCACGTCCAGCGTGTCGGCACACGTGTGACCATTGGCGATCAGCACGGCATCGAAGCCCAGGTCCCGGGCGGCACGGCACGTGCTGTCGACACAATACTGGGTTTTCATGCCTGCAATCACCACACCTTCGGCGCCACAGGCCCTTAACTGCTCGGCCAAACCGGTCATGGCAAAGGCATTGGGGCGGGTTTTTTCGAAGATCACCTCGTTGCCTGCCAACCGCAATTGCGGCAGCAGTTGCGTCAGTGGACTTCCCGGTTCGATGGGCGAGCCAGGCGGACCGACATGGCGAGCCAGGAAGACAGGGGCACCGGCGCTGTGAGCCTTGGTCAACAGGGCATTTAACGTATCCAGCAGCGCTTCACCTGCCCAAGGTTTATCCGGGCCGTGAAACAACCCAACTTGCATATCGAGAATCAACAGTGCGTGCATCGTGCTTTCCTTGCGTTTGGGCCAGCGACGCAAGGGCAAAAGAAAAGGCCCTTACCATCGACTGGCGGGCCTTTGAGATACGTGTGTTATTCGCTCACGACACCTCACGACCCGCCTGGGCGGTCGTGGTCGTGGTGGTCGAGGTGATCTTTGGGAGATTCATGGTGCTGACAATATCGGCACGCCGTTGGGTTTGGCAAGCGGGGGTGTGAACTTGCTTGTGAAAGCGGTGGCGACTGTGCCGCCGCCATCGCGAGCAGGCTCGCTCCCACAGGTGGCTTGGACTGGTCGCAACATTGAGGTACCACCGATCAACTGTGGGAGCAAACCTTCGAGAATGCGTTGCTTGATGACGCCGAACACACCTGTGGCGAGGGAGCTTGCTCCCGCTCGGCTGCGCAGCAGTCGTAAAAAACCGGGCGCTGCGCTGTGCCTGACGAAACACTGTGGCTGGGTTGGGGCCGCTGCGCAGCCCAGCGGGAGCAAGCTCCCTCGCCACGGGAAGTAAATTCCCAGGAGATTTTCAGACCGCCGTTGGTCCCGCTACAAAGCATCAAAAAGGCGCTCAGCCTCTCAGGCAGATTGCCAAAGCTGAATGTCCCAGGCCAATGCGATTCCCCTGTGGGAGCAACTGTCTTGGATGGTTTATTTAGCCACCGCCTTCGCGAGCAGGCTCGCTCCCACACTGGATTTTCAGCTCAGACACAAACTTCATGTGAACCAGTTCCTTGTGGGAGCGAGCCTGCTCGCGAAGGCGGTGGTTCAGCTTGCAGAGAGGGGCGACTGAGCCACCGCCATCGCGAGCAGGCTCGCTCCCACAGGTGACTTGGGGGGGCGCCACATCGAGGTACGCCACCGATCAACTGTGGGAGCGAGCTTGCTCGCGATGGCATTTGACCCGTCAACCACGATCCCAAAACCGCCGGACTAGTCGCCCGAGTCTTCTGGTTCCAGCGCTTTCAGCCAGCGGTTCTCCGAACGGCTCAGATGCTGGCGCATCGAGGTTTGGGCACCGAGTACATCCTTGTGGGCCACGGCGCGCAGGATCGCTTCATGCTCGATGACCGCAGCTTCCCATGTCAGGGCATTCTCCGCATGCTTGCTCAGGTGCGCCGAAATCGGATTGTGTCGTTCATCGAACAGGGCCGTGATGATCCGCACCAGGGCAGAGTTGCCGCTCATCTTGGCCAGGCGCTGATGGAATTTACGGTCATCCTCCAACGGCGGCAGGCCGCTGGCGATGCTTGCGCGCATGGCGTCGATGCAGTCCTGCAGATAGCGGTAGTCACTTTTCTTGCCATGCAGACACGCCAGGATCACTGACTCACCTTCGATCAACGCCCGCGCCTGCATCAGTTCCGAAGGGCTCTCGCCCAAGGTCATGCTCGGGTGCCTTGCATCCTTGGAGATGGCGCGCACGTACACGCCGGAGCCCATCTTGATTTCGATGTCGCCGTCTATTTCCAGGGCGATCAGGGCCTCGCGAAGCGACGGCCTGGAGACTCCCAACAGTTGGGTCAAATCACGCTCGGGAGGAAGCCGAGCACCTGGTTTGAAATCCCCCTGGGCGATGTAGCTGCGCAGTTGATCGGCGATTTTCTGATAAGGCTTGCGTTCGGCGGCGTTGATCGGCGAGACCATGGGGTGAGCGTCCATCGGAGAGTCGGCAAAGGCTACCATAGCGGCTGAGGTGGGAGCGGGCTTGCTCGCGAAAGCGGCGGTACATTCAGCATTGATGCAAGCTGACCCGCTGCCTTCGCGAGCAAGCCCGCTCCCACAGAGAAGGGTGCAGCGACGGCCTCAATCACATCACCGCACCGATCTGCCAGGGCAGGAACTCGTTATCGCCCAAGCCATTTTCCTCGCTGCAGGTGCGGTGCCCGGACGCGGTCGCCAGCATCAGTCGGAACAACCGCTCGCCCGCTTGTGCAACCGATTCCAGGCCATCGACGATGCCGCCGGCGTTGAAGTCCATGTCCAGCTCCATGCGCTGGAACAGCGGGGTGTTGGTGGCGATTTTCAAGGAGGGCGTGGGCTTGCACCCATAGGTCGAGCCGCGGCCCGTGGTGAAGCAGATCAGGTTCGCGCCGCCCGCCACCTGGCCGGTCGCCGACACCGGGTCGTAGCCGGGTGTATCCATGAACACCAGGCCACGGGCATCGATCGTTTCAGCGTATGGGTAGACGCCCATCAGCCCGCTCGCACCGGCTTTCGCCACGGCGCCCAGGGATTTCTCCAGGATGGTGGTGATGCCCCCGGCCTTGTTGCCCGGCGAAGGATTGTTGTTCATGTCACCGTCGTTGTGGCGGACGTAGGCTTCCCACCAATGGATCCGCGCCATCAATTTTTCGGCGATGTCGGCCGACGCGGCGCGGGCCGTCAGCAAGTGTTCGGCCCCATAGATTTCCGGTGTTTCCGAAAGGATCGCCGTGCCGCCCTGTTGCACCAGCAAGTCCACGGCCGCGCCGAGTGCCGGATTGGCCGTGATGCCGGAGTAGCCGTCCGAGCCGCCGCATTGCAAGCCGACGCATAAGTGGCTGGCGGCAACGGTCGTTCGCTGGCATTGGTTGATGAGGGGCAGCATCGCTTCAATGTGGGCGATGCCACGTCGCACGGCGTCGCGAGTGCCGCCTTCGTCCTGGATGACCAGGCTGGCCTTGAGCGCCGCGGGGCGATCCCCCAGTTCATTCATCAACGGGGTGAGTTGATTGACCTCGCAACCCAGGCCGATCAACAGCACACCGGCGAAATTGGCGTGATCGGCATAGCCGCGCAAGGTTCGCTTGAGAATATCGATGCCTTCGCCCTTGGCACCCATGCCACAGCCGCTGCCATGGGTGATCGCAACGACGCCGTCGACGTTGGCGAAGTCTCTCAAGCGCTCGGCAGAAAAGGCGTTGGCAATCTGCTTGCAGACGGTTGCCGAGCAGTTGACGCTGGAAATGACCCCGATGTAATTGCGCGTGCCGACGCGTCCATCCTCGCGGACGTAACCTTCGAAGGTCGCGGGGTTGTCGCTCAACGACGTGGGGACATAAACATTCCGTACGCTGTGTTCGGCAGTGGCAATGGGCATGTCCAGATTGTGCACATGGACGTGATCGCCGGGCTCGATGGCCTGGGTGGCCTGGCCGATGGTTTGCCCGTACTTGAGCACCCGCTGGCCGACCTGCACCCTACGCAGGGCGATCTTGTGGCCGGACGGAATCGTCTGCCGGGCGATCAGGGTGAGGCCGTCGGCACTCACCGGCTGGCCCTCGAGGATATCGCCTCGGGCCACCGCGACATCATCACCCGGTGTCAAAACAAGCAAAGCATTAGGCGGGTTCATGGGGCGTCCTCCGATTCCTAGCACTCGATGATTGCCTTGACGACACCTTGCTTGGGGTCGAGCAAGGTAGCGAACGATTGGGGCACGTCGTCCAGCGTCAATCGGTGGGTGTTCAGGGCCGCATCCGGAATCAAGCCGTCGCGCAGGCACTGCTCGACGTACCGGAAGTCTTCCTGGGTGGCGTTGCGGCTGCCCATCAGCGTGGCTTCGCGCTTGTGGAATTCAGGGTCGGAGAAAGTGATCGAGTCCCGAACCACCGAGATCATCACGTAGGTGCCGCCGTGGGCGATGAACTCGAACCCGCGCTCCATGGCCCGTGCATTGCCGGTAGCGTCGAAGACCACGTCAAAAAAATCCCCCCCGGTCAGATCGGCCAGGGCCAGCTTGTCGCCGTCTCCGATGTGCACGGCGGCGTGGATATTCAGGTGTTGCCTGCAGAACGACAGGCGATCCTCACGCGTATCCAGGACGGTGACTTTCGCACCGCGCAGGCTGGCGAAGATCGCCGCCGCCATGCCGATCGGGCCGGTACCGACCACCAGGGCGTGTTTCTGCGCCTGGATGTTCGAGCGACGCACGGCGTGGGCGCCGATCGAGAGGAATTCGATCATCGCGGCCTGGTCCAGGGAAATCCCCGCCGCCTTGTGAACGAACGCGTGGGGAACGCTCAGGTATTGGGTGAACGCGCCGTCGCAGTGGACCCCCAGCACCTGGATCTGGGTGCAGCAGTTGGTCTTGCCCTGGCGGCAGGCGATGCAAGTCCCGCAGGACAGGTACGGCATCACATAGACGACGTCACCCACAGCCAGGCCGCTGGCCTCGTCGGTACCTTCCACGACCCCGGAGAACTCGTGGCCCATGACCCGCGGATATTCGAGGTACGGTTGGTTACCGGTGAAGATGTGCAGGTCCGTGCCGCAGACCCCGACGCGCTTGACCCGGATGAGGACCTCCCCGGGTTTCCTGAGGGGGCGCTCACGCTCGATGGCGGTGAGCGAGCCGGGTTCGTTACAGATGATCGTCAGCATGTCGATGCTCCTTGGCTGGCACACAGGCAATGGGTTGCCTGCAGGCGGGAGGAGGGTTGTGAGCGCGCGGCTGCCGGGACCGGGGTGCTCTTTTTTGTTGTAGGCGAGCGGTGACCTGCACCAATGACCTTGGCCCGAAACTACAGGCCAAAAAAAATATTGGCAATACCAATTAATAAAAAAACAAATTGGACTGACCAGTGGGGCGGGGCTTGTCTGACATTGCATCATTGACTGAACCCAGGTCCATTTCGACAGGTCACTGGTTTGTCAGGAATGAAAAACAGGATGGACCCTCTGATGCGACCTATTGCCCTCACCAGCCTCTCCTTCGTCGCGCTGATGTGCGTGGCCTGTTCAAGCCAACCGCCTGCCACCTGGAGCTACGCCGACGCCCAGGGACGAGCCAATCTCCCCCCCGACCAGGCCTACCCCGAGCTTTTTGAAGCGGTGCAGCGTGGGCAGGTATTCACCGACCAGAAGCATTTCGTGGACGCATTGCCCAACCGTGATCCGGCCCGGATCCGCGCCGATTACCTGGCCCAACGGGGCCGCGACGGCTTCGATATCAAGGCCTTCGTGAAAGACAACTTCATCGAGTCCGGCGCAGCCGAAAGCCCGGCCCCCAGGCCCGGCGCTCCGATCAAGGAACACATCGACAACCTCTGGCCGGTGCTGAGCCGCTCCTACAGCCAGGTGCCGGCCTATAGCAGTTTGTTGCCATTGCCGCAGCCGTATGTGGTGCCCGGCGGACGCTTTCGCGAGATGTACTACTGGGATTCGTATTTCACCATGCTCGGGCTTGAGCAAAGCGGCGATAAGGCCCTGGTCCGCCAGATGACCGATAACTTCGCCTACATGATCGACACCTACGGTCACATCCCCAACGGCAATCGCACCTACTACCTGAGCCGGTCGCAGCCGCCATTCTTTGCCTACATGGTGGAGTTGCAGGCGCGTATCGAAGGTGACCAGGCCTATGGGCGATACCTGCCGCAGTTGCAGAAGGAGTATGCCTATTGGATGGAGGGCGCCCAGGCGCTCAAGCCCGGTGACGCTGCCCGACACGTGGTCAAGCTCGCCGATGGCAGTGTGCTCAACCGCTACTGGGATGCCAGCCCGACACCTCGACAGGAGTCCTGGTTGCAAGATGTCAGCACCGCCGAACAGGTGCCGGAGCGGCCCAAGGAGGAGGTTTGGCGTGATCTGCGCGCCGGCGCCGAAAGCGGCTGGGACTTCAGTTCGCGCTGGTTGGACGACGGCCAGAACCTGGCGAGCATTCGCACCACGGCCATCGTGCCCGTGGACCTCAATAGCCTGATCTATCATCTGGAGCACACCATCGCCAAAGCCTGCGAGACGGTGCAAAACATGGCCTGTGTCCAGGCTTATGGCCGGCGCGCCGAACTGCGCCAGCGGGCCATCGAGAAGCATTTGTGGAATGCCGACAAAGGCTTCTACGTGGACTATGACTGGCAACGCAACCAGCAACGCCAAGGCCTCACGGCCGCGACGCTGTTCCCGCTGTACACGGGCCTGGCCGCTGTCGAGCATGCCAATCGCACCGCCGATGCGGTGCGTGACGGCCTGTTGCGCCCCGGGGGTATCGCCACTACCCAGGCCAGCAATGGCCAGCAATGGGACGAACCCAATGGCTGGGCACCGCTGCAATGGGTCGCGGTGGAAGGACTGGAGCGCTACCAGCACACCGCGCTGGCGCAACAGATCGGCAGTCGTTTCTTGCAGCAAGTCGAGAACCTCTACGGCAAGGAAAACAAGCTGGTGGAAAAATACGACCTGTCCGGTCGCGGCGATGGCGGGGGAGGCGGCGAGTATGAATTGCAGGATGGTTTCGGCTGGACCAACGGTGTGACGCTCAAGTTGCTGGGCAAGTATGGCGAGACGTCTCAAAGCCTGGTGGGTAAGTAAATGCCACACACACATCCCCTGTGGGAGCGGGCTTGCTCGCGAAAGGGGGGGGGCAGCCACATTGAAGGTTGCTGACACGCCGTCTTCGCGAGCAAGCTCGCTCCCACAGGGGATGTGGGGTGTGTCTCAAGCCTCACCATCGCGCGGAAAAAAACTGTGGGGAGGCACAAATCTCCCTCACCCGAATCGAGACGTACTTGTGGCGAGGGAGCTTGCTCCCGCTCGGCTGCGCAGCAGTCGCAAAAGCGGTGTGCGCGGTGTGCCTGGCGAAACGGTGTGGCTGATTTGGGGTTGCTTCGCAACCCAGCGGGAGCAAGCTCCCTCGCCACAAGTGCCGGTGGCTGGTGGAAAAATACGACCTGTCCGGTCGCGGCGATGGCGGGGGAGGCGGCGAGTATGAATTGCAGGATGGATTCGGCTGGACCAACGGTGTGACGCTCAAGTTGCTGGGCAAGTATGGCGAGACGTCTCAAAGCCTGGTGGGTAAGTAAATGCCACACACACATCCCCTGTGGGAGCGGGCTTGCTCGCGAAAGGGGGGGGGCAGCCACATTGAAGGTTGCTGACACGCCGTCTTCGCGAGCAAGCTCGCTCCCACAGGGGATGTGGGGTGTGTCTCAAGCCTCACCATCGCGCGGAAAAAAACTGTGGGGAGGCACAAATCTCCCTCACCCGAATCGAGACGTACTTGTGGCGAGGGAGCTTGCTCCCGCTCGGCTGCGCAGCAGTCGCAAAAGCGGTGTGCGCGGTGTGCCTGGCGAAACGGTGTGGCTGATTTGGGGTTGCTTCGCAACCCAGCGGGAGCAAGCTCCCTCGCCACAAGTGCCGGTGTTGGATGGACTGGGTGTGATCGGGTACTGAGCCGTTGCGGGCTCGCTACTCATGCGCCGTCACCCGGTTGCGCCCGGTCTTCTTCGAGGTATACAGCGCCTGGTCCGCCCTGGCGATCAGGTCGGCGTGGTCGTTCGCGGGCTGGCTCAGGTCGGCCACGCCCAGGCTGATGGTGAAACGGATGGCCTGGTCGTTGTACTGCACCTCCAGCGCTTCGACGGCCTGGCGCATACGCTCGGCAAAGATCTGTGCGCCGGCCTTGTCGGTGTCTGAAAGCACCACGCCGAACTCTTCACCACCATAACGTCCCGCCACGTCGGATTCGCGTACATGCTCGCGCAGCAGCCTGGCGACATGCTCGATGACCTTGTCGCCCGCCTGGTGGCCGTAGGTGTCGTTGACCCGCTTGAAGTGATCGATATCGAGCATCACCAGGCTCAACGCATTGCCGTAGCGCTGGTGCCGGGCGTAGGCGGCTTTGAGGTTGCTTTCCCAATGACCGCGGTTGTACAACCCCGTCAGCCGATCGGTGCTGGACAGGAGTTGCAGCTGTGCGTTGGCGGCTTGGAGCTGATGCCGGTTGGTGGCGACGTCGGTGACGTCATAGATCACCAGGCAGATGTGCTTGATGGTGTTGTCCGGCGAGCGCAACGGCAACAGGGTGGTGTTCTGGTACATGAACGCTTCCTGGCCGGTGATCGGCTGGTAGCTCTTGAAGCGCATCAGGTACGGACGCTGCTCCCAGACCGTGAACGCCGGCGTGCCCAGGGTCGCGACGCTTTCCACCTTGCGGCTGAACCATTGGCGATCGATTTCAGGGAACAGGCTGAAAAAATGCTGGTTGTGGGCGTCCTTGGGCTGCACCCCGGAGCGGTTCTCCATGAAGGTGTTCCAGACTTGCACGCGGTACTCGCGGTCGAGCACCACCACCCCGACGTCGATGCTCTGAACGATCGCCAGCAACCAGTGGAACTCGTTCAGATCGATGGATTCGCTCATGGCTCAGTTCATCAGGTAGGCAAGTTTATGGGTCAACCGTTCGATGGAGTCCTCCGTGAACAGCAGCAACAGGTCGAAACGAATATCGTGCCCCTCCAGGCTGTAGCTGATTTCCACCGCCAGGGTCTTTTTCCAGTGCTTGCTGTTGTCCCGGATCAATTCCTCGATGGCGGCGTGCTGGCCGAGAATCTGCGGGTGGCCCTGGGAAAACACCACGTCGATCTGTTCGGCAATGCTGCTCAGGCACGCGCCGATCAGGACGCTGGAAAGGTCCAGGAGCATTTCCAGGTCCGAATAGTCGGCGCTCTGGCGCTGCATCAATTGCGCGATATCGGCGATTTCCGAATCGTGGAAGATCAGCAAGGCTTCGCCGGCGATGCCGCTGCCGATAAACCCCTGGCAAATGGCGGTGAGTTGCTGGGAGCTGCCGACGTCGTTCAAGGCCATGTGCAGTTCCCCGACCTCAAGGAGGTTGACGTTCGGCACCGGCAATTGCACGAAGACCCCCAACACTTTGGCGATCAGCGCCGCCGCCCGGCCGATGGCCACGTTGACGGTCTCGCGGAACGCATCGTGGAAACCGATGGCCACGTTCGTGGCCGAACGATTCTGCGGCGGCACCTGCCCGGGTTGGGCCAGTAGCCCCAGCCGCGCCAGCGTCTGGCGCAGGTCGTTTTCGTCGAACGGTTTTTTCAGGAACGCCAGGGCGCCCAACTCCAGCACGCGGCGCACCGCCTCATCCTGGACGTCACCGGAAATCACGATCACCTGCGCCTTCAAGCCCTCGTCGCGCAAGGCGCTCAACACTTGGTAGCCATCCATCTCCGGCATGGTCAGGTCGAGCAACACCACGTGGCCCAGGCCTTGGCGTATGGCGTCCATGGCCTGGCGCCCGTTGACCGCCTCGGTGACCGAAACCGGCCAGTCCGCCGGCAGGGCACGCAACACCTGTTTGCGCGCCATGTTGGAGTCGTCACACACCACCAGAGGGATCAACGACACAAGGACATCCATCGAATTTCAATGGCTGGAGAGGAGGTGTTGCGTACTTCATTCATAGGCTTGCAAAGACCCTTTTGATTAACGAATCGGGTTTATCAAGCGTGGTGTCCAGGACCAGACACCGCTGGACACGGTTGTATTGAAACTGGACCAATAAGTCAGGGACGTCAACTGCACTTCGTCATCGAATCCTGGGCAAAGCCACGGTCGGCGCGCGATTGGGCGTGGCAGGCGCGGTTTGTGGTCTATAGTTTTCAGCAGGCGGTCGGTGACCCGCAGTCCGTCAGTGGGAACAATGCAGGGAGCACACCATGGCGATCCAACGGGCGAGTGTCATGACGTCGGCCCCGAGTGTCGTCCATCGAGAAAACGCCCAGGCCGATGTGACGAACAATCTGTTTCGGCGCGGTTTCGACCAGGCCAGGGAAGCCTATATCCTGTTCCCGTTGCTGGCGGTCCTGCTGCTGTTGCTCATCTGGGCCGGCACCCTGTACCTCATCAAGGTCGAACACGCTCGTGCGCAGCAGGGAATTGCCGAAGCGAGCCTGGAAATCGGCGCCACCTACGAAGCGCAGATCCTGCGGGCGGTGCGTGAAATCGACCAGACCCTCAAGCTGGTCAAGTACACCTACGAGTCCGAGCGGGAGCCCAACCCGTTGCCCAAGCTCAAGGCACGCGGCTTGCTGCCTTCTCCCTACTTGTTTGACGTCAGCGTTGTCGATGCCAGTGGCCGGGTCGTGGCCAGTACCCAGCCGAGCGAGGCCGGAAGCAGGATGGCCAAGGACGCGCTGCAAACACCAGGGCCGGACACGGCGCTGTCGATTGGCCGCCCGCGGAAAAGCCCGGCGACGGGGGAGTGGACATTGCGTTTCAGTCGGCGGCTCGATGAAGGGAACGGCGGGTTCGCCGGGATCGCCATGATCGAGGTCGACGCGGCCTATTTCGTCAGCAGTTATGACCCCTCGAAACTGGGCGACCACGGCTTGCTCGGCCTGCTGGGCATCGACGGTATCTTCCGGGCACGGCGCAGCGGGGAAACGATCTCGGCCGGTGACCCGATCGATTACGCCAGCGTGGTGCCGGATACGGAAAACACCGAGGCCATACGCGCGATCAACCCATGGGACGGTGTGCGGCGCTATACCAGTGCCCGCCAGCTCTACGACTTTCCGCTGGCGGTGATCGTCGGTTTGTCCGAGGAAGAACAACTGGCTGCGGTGACCCGGCAGGCGCAGCGCTATCTCTGGCGCGCGGCGGGCGCCAGCCTGCTACTGGTGTTGTTGGCGGGACTTCTCGCGCGGATGAGCTGGCAACTGGCGCAAAGCCGCTTGCGTGCGGGCGAAGCGAAAATTGCCTACGCGGAAAGTGTCGAGTACCTGGCCTATCACGACGGCCTCACGGCTTTGCCCAATCGCAGCCTGTTCAGCAAGTTGTTGAGCCAGAGCATCCGTGAGGCCGACCGTTACGATCGGCAATTGGCCGTGTTGTTCCTTGACCTCGACCGTTTCAAGCAAGTCAATGACACGCTGGGGCACGATGCCGGCGATCAACTGCTCATGGAGGTGGCGCAGCGCCTCGAGGCGTGTCTGCGCGGCAGCGATACGGTGGCCCGGTTGGGCGGCGACGAATTCGTGATCCTGCTGCCGGAGCTGTCGCAGGACAACGACGTGGCAAGCGCCGCGCAGAAAGTCCTTGGTGCGATTGCCCGGCCTTTCAACCTTCAGGGCCAGGAGTTTCGGGTGACTGCCAGCGTCGGGATCAGCGTGTTTCCACAGGATGGCCTGGACGAGCAGACCCTCACGAAAAACGCCGATATCGCGATGTACCAGGCCAAGCAACGTGGCAAGAACAACTTCCAGTTCTACTCCGCGAAACTGAACGCCGATTCCCTGGAACGGCTGACCCTGGAGCTGAGCCTGCGCCACGCGCTGGAGCGCCAGGAGTTCCAGCTGCATTACCAGGCCAAGCGGGACATTCGCAGTGGCCAGATCACCGGCATGGAAGCGCTGCTGCGCTGGAATCATCCCGACCTGGGGATCGTGGCGCCCATGCAGTTCATCCCCATTGCGGAAGAGACCGGTTTGATCGTGCCGATCGGCAAGTGGGTGCTCAAGACCGCCTGCCAGCAAAACGTCGCCTGGCAACGACAAGGCCTGCCGCACCTGGGCGTCGCCGTGAACCTCACGGCACGGCAGTTTGCCGATGAGGACCTGCTGGCGGATTTGGCCGAGATATTGGCCGAAACCGGTATGGATGCGCGCCTGCTGGAACTGGAAATCGCCGAGCGCCTGCTCATGCAGGACGTCAAGAGGGCGCTGAGTGTGTTGACCGGGCTCAAGCGCCTGCAGGTCCGTATCGCCATCGATGATTTCGGTATCGGCTATTCGTCGCTCTCTGCCCTCGAACAGTTTCCGTTGGATGTCATCAAGATCGACCGCTCGTGTATCTGCGACACCAGCAGCGTGTCGGAAGACAAAGCCCTGACCGAGGCCATCATCGCGATGGGCCGCACCCTCAGCCTGACCGTGGTGGCCCAGGGCGTGGAAACCAAGGAACAGGCCGATTTCCTGCGGGACAATGCGTGCGATGAGTTCCAGGGTTTCTACTTCAACAGGCCGATTCCCGCCGATCAGTTCAAGTTATTGCTGCAGGCCCAGGCAACTGATCCAAACCTCGATCCGTAAGGGCTCATACTCATTGTGGCGAGGGGATTTATCCCCGCTGGGCTGCGAAGCAGCCCCAACACTGACGACTCAATCCACCAAGTAAACTGGAGCTTCAGATTTTAGGGCCGCTGCGCAGCCCAGCGGGGATAAATCCCCTCGCCACAGATTCATCTGCTGCCTTAAGTGAGTGGGTTACCTAGTCATTGCGCGTCGAGCGGCAGTGCCCTGACGCTGTCATCCAGCTCCCGCGCGTCGATATAGCCGATGGTGTCGGGGTTCTCGGCAATACGTTTCTTGACTTCCGTGGCGCTTGAAACCGCCAGTGGCGGCTGGCCCCTGCCGGTGAAGATGATTTTTGACCAGTGCGCCTTGAGCTGGGCTGCGGACTTGCTGGTGATCGTTGTGTAGAACTCATCGCGGGTCGGGGAGTCTTCTGTCTGGTCAATGGGAATCGCCTGGCCACCACCGGGAAAACGACTGGCCTTGCCCAGGAAAATATCCGCCACCTGATTGCGCGCGAGTGTCTTCACCGGGCTGGACGTGGCGACGACCACCACCACGTCGGCCTTGACGGCAGCGCTGGCGGCGCCCAGGGCGAGTCCCGCCACAGCGAATCCGATGAATCTCACAACCCACATGGCCTGCTCCATCAGAAGACAAAATCCACAGCCAGGCTGATGACGTTGAGCGAGCCCCCCGATGTGAAGTCCGGTTGGGGATTGATCAACGGACCGACCGAGTTGCCCTTGAAACGCGTGTGATCGAATTGCACTTTGGCATCCATGTTCCTGGTGAAATCCCAGCGCACGCCCAGGGAAAGGGTCTGCTGGCCTTCGTTCGAGCCCAGGACGCTGTTGAGCGCACCGTTGAGCTCGGCGGCCGTGCCCGCCAAGGCGGGTGGCAACGCCGCTATCGTCAGGCCCGGGCTGGAAACTTCGGTTTCGGTCCGGGAGCGTGCGTAGGTGACGTAAGGCGTGAACGCTTCGATGCGGTACCCGCCGCTGATGTACCAGGCACTGGTGCGGCCCAGGCCGGAGCGGCTGTCGAGACGCCCCCATTCACTCATGACGAACCAGTCGCCCGGATCGTAGCTGGCGCCCACGCCGAGAAATTCGACGGGGGTGTCATCGGAGTCGTAGCGATCGGCGATGGCGATGCCTTCTGGACCGAACGCCCTGAACGTATCGAAGAGTGAATTGAACTGCTCCAGGGTCAGGTCGGCTTTCATGTAGGTGATGCGCGTGGTGAGCACGTCGAACTCGGTGGTATTGGTGATTCCCCAGAAGTTTCTCGTCAGTGCCTTGCCGGCCCCGTCGGGCTGCCGGCTGTCGGTCTGGCCGTAGTGAGCCTGCACGGTATTGATGATCGCATCGACATGAAACCGGTAGCTGCCATCGATGCCGTCGCTGCTGGAGATCGGCATCAGGCTGTAGACCTCCATGGGCGCGCGTACCCAGGGCAGGGTATAGCCCACTTTACGGGTGTCGGACACCAGGAAGGTCGGCAACACAGTACGGCCAATGCGTGCGTTGAAATCCGGCGTGAATTGGTACTTGATGTTGGCCCACTCGACGAAGGGCCGGTAGCTGTTGTCGTAGCGCTGCTCGGAAATGACCTGCACCACGGCCGAAAGCTGCGGGGTGAAGGTGGCGGTCAGTTGGGCGCCTATCAGGCTGTCGACATCGGCGCTCCAGTTGCGCGAATGCCCGGCGCCGTTGGGCTTGAAGATGCTGGACGTGAAGTCGGCTTTTTTCTCGCTGGAATGGACGATCCCCACCGTGCCGAAACTGCTCAGCGAGAACATCTCGGTAGCGTCGGCACTGGCGCCGCCGGCATACAGCGTCACGACGACCAAGGCCAAGGTATTGGGTCTTTTCACCATGGGCTCAAGGTGACCTCGTTGCGTGGATCGCCATTCGTCTGTTCCTTGTACGTCGGCTGAAACTGCGCGCCATTACCCACCGAAGCCTAGTCTAGATGGCCAATTTGAGCGTAAAGGTCGCCCCTGTTCCCGGCCCATCGCTATGGGCCTCCAGCGAACCGCCCATCTCCATGGCCGCCAGGACGCAACTGTGCAGGCCAAAGCCATGGCCATCCTTGCGTGTGGTAAAGCCGTGGGCAAAGATCCGCGTCAGATTCTCGGGCACGATGCCTTCGCCGTTGTCGATGACTTTGATGACCAGGGTGTCGTCTTGGGGAATCTCGCTCTGAAGGATGATTTGAGGGGCCGGCTCCAACCGGTCACCCATCGCCCTGCTGGCGTTTTTTATCAGGTTGATCAGGATCAGCAGCACCCGGTGCTTGTCCAGTTGCAGCAAGGGCGTATCGGCCAGGTTTCTCACCACGGTGATCCGATGCGCCGCGATGATGCCGGCGTTCATGCGCAGGGCATCCTCGATCAGTTCTTTGACCTGCACGGTTTCGGCGAGGCTGGATGGACCTGCATAGGATTGCTGGGCGGCGACGATTTCCTTGATGTGGTCGACGCTTTTGCTCAGTTGGCCGAGTTCTTCGGTCATGCTCTGTTGCTCGATCGCCAGTGCGTCCACCAACTGGTTCAGGTAGCCGGGCAACAGCTTGCCTTTGTCGTCGTGGGAGATGAAGTCGCCGAGGTCTTCAGCGTGCTCGTTCATCATTTGCACCGCCTTGCCAAGCCCCAAGGCCTTGCTGGTGCGCAGTTTGCGGGTGACCAGGTCGGCGGAGATATTCACGCTGTTAAGCACGTTGCCGACGTTATGCAGCACATTGGTGGCGATTTCGGCCATGCCGGCCTGGCGTGCGGCCGCGGCCAGTTGGACCTGGGCTTCGGCGGCGCGCAAGCGGCTTTGCGCCAGCTGCCAGCTCATCCGGGCGAGCAGGCCCACCAGCAATACCAGCACCAGGCTGCCGCCCGTGGCACGCCACAGATAGGTACGCGCTTGCTGGTTCACCGCGGCCAGCTGTTCTTCTTCGGACAACCCGACGATCACCGCCAGCGGAAAATCGTAGAGCTGGCGGGCACTGGTGTAGCGCCGCACGCCGTCCCAACCGTTGATCGAGAGCTTCGCCTCGGTGTTTTCAGCGTCCGGCACCACCGCCGTGTAATTGACCGCATCGCCGGCCGATAGCGTTTCCCCGGTGCGCCGTACGCGAAAGATGCCGTCCGTACCCAGCAGCCCGAGCGCACCCTGGTCGCCGAGTTTCGAGGCGTCGTAGCTGCTGACGAAATAGGCAGCATCCACTTCGACCCTGGCGATTCCGGAAAGCCTGCCATCCGCGGCATCGAGTCGCCGGCTGAAGCGCAAGCGCCATTCGCCAGTGATTGGGCTTTTCCATGGATGGCTGATGGACAACGAATCGCTGTGCCGCAGCGTTTGCTGTTCATCCGGGTCAGCGATGTTTTCCCGGTCGTTGACCCGCGTGCTCGCCACGAACCGGCCGTCCGGATTGACCACACTGACATCGAACACCAAGGCCGGCGGCAACAAGGCCCGTTCTTGGAGGCGGCGCAGGGGATTGGGCTCGTCCTCGGTCTCAAAGGTGTATTTGACCAGCTTGAGGGTCTGATCGATTTCATGGATGGCGCGCAACATTTGCGCTTCGTAGGTAGCACCCATCTCCAGGCTGGCCGTCGCGGCGCTCTGCTGCGCGCGAAGATGTTCAACCTTGATCAGGTAGAGGGTGGCGCTCCAGACAATCAGCAACAGCAGGGCGGCCAGCAGCGGGAACAGGATGTAGGCTTCCTTGGCCTGGTCGAAGAAACGCCGAAGCGTGCTGGCTTCGGTACCGCCATCGGCTTCTGCACAATGAGCGGTGCCAGGGGCCAACCTCAGTGTCTCGGGCCGCTGGATCGGCATGGCTTGCTCCCTGCATTGTCCGACCGAAGGCTGGTGAGCATCCGACACGGTTACGGCTCGAAGGGGTGTTGCTCCTGAAGGCCCGAGCGAAAGAGCCTGGATGTGTCTGACTATAGACCACAAACTCTGCATGCCAATTATGCGAAGAGGGATGGAGTGTCGGGCAGGTCATTTGCGCTTTTTCAGGGATCTGATTGCGCGGGAAGAGGGCACATTGTGAATTGAACCCTGTGGCCCAAGTGCATCCTGTGGCGAGGGAGCTTGCTCCCGCTGGGCCGCGCAGCGGCCCCAAATCAGCCACACCGTTTCGCCAGGCACACCGCAGACACCGCTTTTGCGACTGCTGCGCAGCCGAGCGGGAGCAAGCTCCCTCGCCACAGATCTATCTTTCCCATGCTCTATTTCATAGGCACAGGATGCGGGTTCACACCGCTTGCTTGACCTTGCGATGCACCCACTGCGCCTCGTCCTTCAGCTCCAGGACGTGCCAATGGAAGTGCTCCAGGGAAGCGCTGTGCCCGACGCTGATCAAGATCGTGTCCGGCAGTGTCTGCCTGAGCAGCTGATAGCAACGCGCTTCGTTTGCCGCGTCCAGCGCCGAACTGCTTTCGTCGAGGAACAGCACCGTGGGCCGGGCCAGCAGGGCCCTGACGAACGCGCAGCGTTGCTGTTCGCCGATGCTGAGGGTCTGTGCCCAGTCCCGCTCCTCTTCCAATTGATCGGCCAGGTCTTGCAGGCCGACTTGCTCCATGACCTGGCGTAGCGCGGCATCCTCGTCGCGACGGGGCGGGTTGGGGTACCAGAGCGCTTCGCGCAGGCTGCCCAGCGGCAAGTAGGGTTTTTGCGACAGGGTCAGGGCGCGCTCGCGGTCATAGCTACTCGAGCCGCGAGCGTGATGCCACAGCCCGGTGATCGTGCGGATCAGCGTCGATTTGCCGTAGCCGGACGGCGCGCTGATCATCAGGCTGTCGCCGGGTTTGAGTGACAGGTTGAAACCTTTGAACAACGGCCGGCCATTGGGCAGCCAGATGTCCAGGTCCTTGATATCAAGACCGCTGGCCTGCTGTTCGTGCCTGACCTGGGACTTGACCTCGACGTTATCCAGGCGCTCCTGGAAGCCGACCAAGCGGTCGATCACCGATTTCCATTCCGACAGTTCAGGGAACACGCTCACCAGGTAGGCGATGGCCGCGTGCACTTCGCCGAAGGCCGCGCTTATCTGCGTCAGGCGGCCGAGGGGAAAGGCGCCGGCGAAGAACTGTGGCGCCATGATGAACATCGGGATGACCGTCGCGCTGCGCAAATAGAAGGTCGAGTAGCCCATGATCAGCTTCTGTTTCTTCACCAGCGCCCAGAAGTTTTCCAGCGCCGCGTCCAGGCGACGGTTGAAGCGTTCGTTCTCCACGACTTCGCCGCGGTATTGCGCCACCGAGTCAGCGTTCTCCCGCAGGCGGATGAGCGAGAAACGAAAGTCCGCTTCACGCCGCTGTTGCATGAAATTGAGGCTGGGCAGGGCGCGGCCCAGCCAAAAGGCCAGGCCGGTGCCCAGGAACGCATACACCAGGGCGATCCACACCAGCAGCCCCGGAATGACGAACGACTGATCGTTGAATGGCACGCTGACGAGGCTGGAGGCTTGCCAGAGGATATGCAGGAAGGAAAACAGCGACACCACCGACGTCAACAGGCCCAGGCTCAACTTGAGTGACTTGACGATGAACAGGTCGATGTCTTCGGCGATCCGCTGGTCGGGGTTGTCGACATCGGTTTCGGTCAATTTCAGCTTCTGGTAGCGCTGGCTGCCCAGCCACTGATCGAGCATGTTGCGGGTCGCCCAGCGCCGCCAGCGGATGGTCAGCTTTTGCTGAAAGTGAAACGCGCCCACGGTAAAGGCCGCCGTGCCGATCTGCAGCAGGATGAATTGCAGGCTGCCGATCAGGAAGCCGTGGTAATCCAAGGCTTGCAAGGCGTTATAGAAATGCAGGTTCCAGAAGTTGGTGAGGATGTTGACACCGACCAGGCACAGGGTCATCAGCACGGTGGCCAACAGTAGCCACAGGGCCGGGTACTTTTCCTCGGAAGCCCAGAAAGGCCGCGCGAGACGCCAGAAGTTGCGGAGTGTGTGCATGGAGTCTTGATGAGCCTGGTCGCTAACGACGTTGAGTTTGCAGGGGAGGGAGGATAGGATCAGCCAATGCTAATCGTTTGCATTAATTAGGGAAAGCCACGGGAGCCCCGTTATCGAATTTCCAGAATGGCTTAACCAGGCCTGGCCGCCGATACAGCGGGTCATCCGGCAGGCACCTGGCGATCAGCCTTCCGTCGCGTTGAGCCAGCTTGCCGATCCTGCCGTGCTGCAACCCTTGCTGACCCGATTCGCCCTGCGTTACCCGGGGGTGAACCGTGCCGCCGTGGTGTCGCAGTGGTCGATGAACTACATGAGCATTGTCTTGCCCGCCACCCTGGCCTGTGTGCTGACGCGTCACTGCGCCATCGAGTTCTGGGGCGAGGACGCGCTGCTGTGGCACGACGACGGCCAACCGGCGGCGCTGGGCCTGGCTGCGGGGCTGTCGGACTTGGCCGCGGATGACCGGGCGGCTTACTGGTCGAGGTTGGTCCATGAGCACCTGGCGCCACTGTTCGGCACATTGGCCGCCGCCGGTGGCCTGGCCCCGAAGATATTGTGGGGTAACTTCGTCGCCATCTGGGACGGCGCCTTCGCCAGGATGGACCCGGAGCTGTCCAGGGATGGTTTCGCCGAGGCGCACCAGTGGCTGGAGCCCGTCACGGTGAACAATGGCCGCTTGAAGCTGCGGGGTCTGCAACGCATGGTCGAGTCACCGGCGCCGCAGATTTGCCCCAGCTTGCCCTTGCGCCGGCATTGCTGCCTGCATTACCAACTGCACGAGCCGGTCGAAGGCCAGCCGCCCGTGCTCTGCGAATCCTGCCCCAAGCTGCACCGCCTGCCGGTGGCGGAGCAGGTGAGCTACCTGCATTACATCTATGAGTAGGAATGAGCGCAGGTTTTGAACAGCCTTCGGGGTACTTGCCGGCATTCCATGTGGCTGAGCCACCGCTATCGCGAGCAGGCTCGCTCCCACACTGGATCTGTGGTGAACACAAAATTCATGTCCGACACAGGACCCCTGTGGGAGCGGGCTTGCTCGCGATGAGGCCGGCACATCCAACATCACCGCAAACTGAGCCACCGCTTTCGCGAGCAGGCTCGCTCCCACACTGGATCTGCGGTTGAACAACAAAATTCATGTCCGACACAGGACCCCTGTGGGAGCGGGCTTGCTCGCGATGAGGCCGGCACATCCAACATCACCGCAAACTGACCCACC